>CAZFWQ010000123.1:0-1163 GCA_964522755.1 uncultured Oscillospiraceae bacterium
GCGCCATATTCCTTGCGATATAAGTAGTTTCTTTCTGCGCATTTACAGGGTAGAACATCGATTAGTATATAGCATTTGCATTTTGGCCGCAATTATGATTATGATCGGGTCGCCAGGACCCAATCTGCTTTCATTATTACCGGATATGACGACCGTGCCTTATGGGGAGGACAAGATGCGCGAACTGATTGGATTTGTCGTTGTCGCGGGACACATGGACATTGAGTGGTACCAGCCGATGAGGTCCTACCGGTTCTGGACGGTCGAGGCGCTGGAACAGCTGAAGCATATTGCCGCCCACCGGCCTGATTTCACGAATTATGTGCTGGATGGGCAGGTTTTTCCCCTTGATGCCTATCTCGATGTCGTGCCCGGGGACAGGCAGGTCATGATGGACCTGGTTACATCCCGGAAACTGAGCATCGGCCCTTTCTACACCCAGTTTGACGAATGGATTCCGAGCGCGGAGGCGATGATCCGGAACTGCCTTTACGGCAACCGGCTGTCTGCCCTGTACGGGCGGTGCATGAAGGCCGGATATCTGCCTGACAACTTTGGACATCCGCTGCAGATGCCGCAGATTCTCAATAATTTCGGAATCGGCAGTTTGCTTTTCATGCGCGGCATGCCCGAAATGGAAGGCGGTCATCCGGATGAGTTCATCATTGAGGGACCGGACGGATCACGCGTGCTTGCAAGCCATTTCAGGGAAAGCTACGGTGGCGCTTTCGACTTGTTCTGCAAGGACATTGACCCGATCCAGCCGCGGGATGTCCCGTATTATCAAGGTTATCTCTCTTATGAATGGCACCTTGAACTGGCCGATCATGATGATCCGGAACGCATTGCCAGAAACCTTGTCGATAATGCCCAACGCATTGAAGAGCGCTATCCGTCAGGCATCATCCCGCTTATCGCCGGATTTGACCATCTGCCGCCACAGGTGAACATCGGCGATTCGATAGGAATCGCCAATGGCATGCAGACAGGCATCAGATTTGTCATGGGCGACGTGGAAGATTATATCGGCCTGGTCATGACGCGCCTGAATCTTCCGGCTGGTCTCAGGGATGAAAGTCCGAATCTTCCGGCAGCTCCCGGGCAACAGAGCCTGAATCGTCCGCTGGTCCTGCGTGAAGAATTGCTTGGATCGGTCTACCAGT
>CAZFWQ010000123.1:1263-9965 GCA_964522755.1 uncultured Oscillospiraceae bacterium
AGCCTGAATCGTCCGCTGGTCCTGCGTGAAGAATTGCTTGGATCGGTCTACCAGTTCATTCTGCTGGGTGCATTGTCCACGCGGACCTATCTCAAGCAAAGGCAATTTTCCGCTGAAATGCTCATGGAAAAATATGCGGAGCCCTTGACGGCACTCGCCGCCTTCCTCGGATACGCCGGAAAACCCGCCCTGATGCATGAAGCCTGGCGCAACATCATGATAAACAGCGCCCATGACAGCATACACGGCTCCAGCACGGATGAGGTCCATGTTGAGATGGAAGCCCGATATGCTGCCGTTCACCAGATCGCTGCCGGCGTGATCCATGACGCGATGAAGTTCGCGGGCCGGCATGTCCGGCACTGGTGGGACAGGCAGGCAAAGGGAATGGTGGTGTTCGCGCCCGTATCGTCCCCTTTTCCGCAGATGGCGGAAGTCTGGCTGCCGATTGGTGACAAGGCCGGTTTTCTTGTTGACGGGCAAGGCATGAGAATGCCGACCCAGGTCCTTCCGAGGGAACCGATTGAGGTGAATGGTGAAGGCAAGCCGCGCAATGGGGCCTGTCCGGCGGAAGTCTACCGCAAGGTCCTTTTTGCAGACTGTTACGAAAGCCAGCAAATCAAAACTTTTGCCTGGCAGGATGCGGATTTGGCGAGCCTTCAGACAGGAGGCGCAAATCAACAATGTCAGGACAGAAGGCGGGCTAGTGACGAGGCAATCGAAAACAGCCTTCTGCGCGTGGAGGTGTCGGGGTCACTCGTCCATATCCTTGACAAGCGCACGGGCATGAAGTATTGCAATCTGAACCTGCTTGAGGAAGAAGCGGATGCGGGTGACGCCTGGGACTATTCACCCCCGTGGATACCGGGAGAAGGGGTCCGTTCAACGAGGTTCCCATTCAAAAGCCGCCTTGCGGAGGAGGGTCCCGTCCGTCAGACCCTCGAGATGACAGGGACCCTGAGTGTTCCGGCACGGCTGCAAGGTGATGCGAGAAGCGAAGAGCGGGTCCTGGTGCCGGTGACGTTCTCCCTCTCGCTTGTCGGCGACATTCCCAGGGTTGATGTGCGGCTCGTGGTTGACAACCAGGCCAGGGATCATCGGATCCGGCTCCGCTTTCCCGTCAATGTGAAAACAACGGAGATCCTTTCACAAGGGCATTTGGCCATTCTGTCGCGTCCCGTCAGCCCACCGGAACCGAAACAGGCATGGCGGCAGCCGCCGACAAGGCTCTTCCCCTTCCGGGAATGGCTGGCGGCGCAGGATGGGCAAAACGGGCTGGCAGTGGCAGTCAAAGGGCTTTATGATTATGAAGCCGTCATGAATCCGCTGACCGGGCAACCGGATATCTGCATTACGCTGCTGCGGGGAATCGGCAAAATGACGCGGGAGAACATGATGCAGCGGACCGAAAGGGCATCCGATCCGTTTGACACGCCGGGTGCGCAGTGCCTGGGGCTGCAGTCTTTCGAGTGGTCCTATGTTCCGTATTCCGTCGCTGAAAATGAATTGGCCCCATTCCGGCCAATCGTCGATTCATTCTTCTGCCCTCCCGTCGTCCATGCGGTTCGGTCTGACTGCGCAGATGAACAGATGACGGATTTCAGCCGCCTGGTGCACGGGCTGCCGGGGAATGCTTGCCTGTCCGCCATCAAATCCTGTCATGATGACGACGGAATCATTTTCAGATTCTATGAAAACCAGGGCAAAAACGCGCAGGCAAGACTGGATGTCCGTGGGTTCAGCCGTGTCATGCTCTCGGACATGAATGAATCCTCAGGGAATATGCTGGAGATAGTCGAAGGCCATGTCGTCATTGAAATCAAACCATACAAGGCCATCACCTTGAAATTATCAAGGTGATGGCCTTGTTCAGAAACGCATTGAAATTGAAAGGGTCAAGGTGATGGTCTAATTCTAAATCGCATTGACCGGAAACCGGGTGCCCCCGCCCGGATTCTGGATCATGGGCAAGATGGCGGCATCACTCAGGGCCAGTGCCTCATTTTTTCTTGGGCTTCACATTGATGGCTGCATTCAGTGCCGCCACTGCATCTGTCTGATCCTTTACGACACCGGCCGTCTTCTGATTCAAATCCATGGCTTTCTGCTTGTCCGTGGCTTTTCCGCTTTTCACAGCTTTCAGGTTCAGGTCGAGAAGCTTGATGGAGTGCTGGAGCTGGGCGACAAGGGCCGTTTTCAGCTTCTTGCCCTCTGATGTTTTCATATTCATTCTTTTCGCGACGTCAAGACCTGTTTTAGCCAAATCAGGGAGGGTTTTTTGAACCTCCTTGAATTCGTCGCTGTCTTTCGCCCAGTTGCCGGCAAGCAGGTTGGCATTCCGGTCATTCAAAAGGTTGATGGTGGTCTGCAAGGCAAACTGGTTGTAGGTCGACTGGAACATCGCCAAATCCACCTGTGCGTCTGCCACCGCCGTTGTGCCGCAGCCTGTCAGCACCGTCGCAAGCATACCGATGAGCAAAACAAATGCTACTGCTTTCTTCTTCATGATGCCCTCCTGCAATCAACTGTGTGTCTTATATCACCTGAATATATAAATTCTACCATAGGCAAATATATTTTCCAATATTGCAAAAAAAACAATGCGGATTTGCAAGGATCCATATGCCATACGCGCGGCAGCACGAGAATTGACATGGAAACTCAGGGGATTGACTGCCGCATGGTATACTGAAAGCATCATCCTGTTGCATAATATACTGAAAACATCGTCCTGTCGCATATTATGCTGAAAGCATCGCCCTGTCGCATGTTATACTGAAAACATCAACCAGCTGCCAGATTGAATGGAGGTGCCCCATGTTCGCGTCGCATGAAATTGAAAACAGATACAATGCGGCATTGCGCCGTTATACCACGGCCATGGACAACAACATGCCGGACCGTATCCCGATAAGGTTCCTCTTCGAGGAAATCGCCGCAAGATACGCAGGGTATACCACCCAGCAGACGGCGTGCGACTACCGCCTGGCTTTCGATGCCACCCGGAAGATGGCAATGGAGCTGAATGTGGATGCCGCGATGCTCAATGCCATCTGGAGCAACTATGGCGTCGGGAAAGGCGCTTCCTGGAAGTATTTCGCCGTGCCGGGCGTCGATGTTTCGCTCGAGAGCGTGTGCCAGTTTCATGAGCCTGCCTCCGAGGCGGACATCTGCATGAAGGCGGATGAATATGATGAATTTTCAGATGATCCGACCGCATTCCTCTTGACCAAGTGGTTCTCCAGATATACGACAAGGTTGTCCCCTCCGGGTGGAAAGGTTACCTTCGGGCACAATGCGGCGCTGATTTCCGGAGCCATGGCATATGCCCGCTACATAGGCTCCTTCGGTGAATATGCCGACAAGCTCAAGTATGAAGCCGGCGTGGTTTCAGCCAATTCCGGCATGATTAAAGCCCCTTTTGATCTGCTGATGGATAAGCTGAGGGGATACCAGGGCTCCGTCATGGACGCCTTCACCCAGCCGGACAAGGTGCGCAAAGCCTGTGAGGCGCTGATGCCGCATATTGTGAAGAACGCCCTTGGCGGCGCGGATCCCGCGAAGATCGCGCCCATCACGATATGGGCCCATCGCGGCACGGTGCCGTTCATCACGCCGGAAATGTTCGACGGAATCATGTGGCCCACATTGAAACCGGTTTTCGAGGAAATCATTTCGAAGGGGTACCAAATCCTCTTCTACGGGGAGGGCAACTGGGAGGCACATTATGAAAAGCTGCTGGAGTTCCCTGCCGGCAGCATCATCTATCATCTGGACAAGGGTGACCCGTTGAAACTGGTGAACACCATCAAGCGCAAGTTCGCCGTCAGCGGCGGCTTGCCGTACGAACTGCTGGCCTGGGGAACAAAGAGCGATGTGGAATCCTATCTGGCCAGGCTCTTTTCCTCATTGGCTCCCGAGGGCGGATACATATTGGATTCAACGGCCCTGATGATGCAGGATATCAATGTGGACAACGTGAAGACGGCCATCGCTTATACGATGGAACATGGCGTATACAGCCGGTCTTCCGCGACCAGGCCGAAAGTGCGGGAGAATCCCTCGGGCCCCGCCCCAATGGACATGGGAAAACGTGCGCCCGGCGTCGTCATCCCATGGGAGGAAGAGAGCAAGGGATACACGCACCTCTCCGGGGATGAGGCACTGGTGCGGAACAGCTGGGAGGAAGCGGACTTCTGGGTGTATAATTACATTTGGACCACATTGCTCTGGTGATGTGCCTGAACGGGAAAGCTGAAAATCGTCTTCATGTCCTTCAGGCCCGTGCCCATGACGTCGCAGGACAGCACATACAAGTACTGAAAAAGGTTATGCCATGCTTTTCATGCCCCCAATCACCCAACAAGAGGAGATCAGGATGAACAACTACAGGCTCACGATTCAATATGACGGCGGAAGATACAAGGGCTGGCAGCGGCTTGGAGAAGGGGAAAACTCCATTCAGGGGAAGATTGAAAAGGTCTTGTCCGAAATGGAGGGCAAAAAGGTTGAAATCATCGGAAGCAGCCGGACCGACGCGGGCGTGCATGCAATGGCCCAAATCGCCAATTTCAAGAGCAGAGCGAAACTGGTTGAATCCGAAGTCAAGCAATATCTGAACAGGTACCTGCCTGAAGATATCAGCGTCGTCGACGTCACGGCAGTTCCGGAGATTTTTCATTCAAGGTACAACGCCAAAGAGAAAACCTACTTGTATAAAATCTGGAACGAAGCCTATTCGAATCCCTTCATGCGAAAGTTCAGCATGCATGTTCCGCAGAAACTTGATCTCGCGGCGATGAAGGATGCCGCCCGTCATTTCATCGGCGAGCATGATTTCACCGCATTCACGAATGCGCGTTCCAAGGCGAAGTCCATGGTTCGCACGATAACGGCCATCGAATTCAGGGAAGTCAATGGATTCATCGACATCAGGATTCGGGGAGATGGCTTTCTGCACAACATGGCAAGGCGGGTCGTCGGTACGCTGGTCGACGTAGGTCTGGGGGAGATGGATGCGGAAACCGTGCCGGACATCTTCGATTCAATGGAGCGGAACCAGGCAGGTCACATGGCGGATGCATGCGGACTGTACCTTGAGCGGATAGGCTATTGAAAAGGTAGTGCCATGGACCCATCTTTCATGGTCATTTCGGGCAAATTCCCCCATTGCGGAAAGGAACCTGCTATGCTGAAAAAGTGGGGGAACCGTATGTTGATTGCTGTCTGAAATGTCTCCAACCGGATAATCAGATCAGAACCACATGATTCGGTTTCTGAAAATCATGATATGATTTGTTTCCCCCGCAACGGAGGGGTGAAAATGGACAAACGCATCATGGTTTTTGTTTTGGCCTTATCCATGTTGTTCACCGCACTTCCTGCCAGTGCCGCGACATCTGCCGCGACCGCGCCGGCAGTCACGGTTCCTGTCATGGTCCTGGATGCGGCGGTTGATATTCGCGTTGCGGCTGATATCGGTGAATTCACGGTGTTTTCCGCCAAGAAGGCGTTTACGGTAAAGCCGGTTGTCGAGAAAAACATTCTGTTGGTCCAGGCAGACAAGATATTGTCTTTTCTCGGTTATCAGGTCAAATACGACGCGGTTTCCAAAACGATGACGTTCACGAACGGGAAAACGTCAGGTTCCTGCAAAGCTGGGACCACGGCGTGGAAACTGAACGGGAAGACACTCAAATTCAGCATTCCCGCCAAGGCACAATCGGGGAAACTGCTGGTGCCCATGCTTCAATTTTTCAGGGCCCTTGGGTATCCGACGACCTATGATGCCGCGGCAAAGACGGCGCGCATCCTGCGCTCCACGGCCATCGGCACGGGAAACGCGGCGTTTTTCAACAAGTCCTCCCTGACGGTACTGCAGAAGTTTTTCACTTTCAATGGCGTCAGCCTTTCCACGGAAGCGTTCCCGGACATCGTGCTTCAGTCCCTGTATGCGAAGGACGGCGTGATAACGGGCTATGCGTACGACAAAGCTGAACGTGCCAACAAACTGGTGATGTATGAGAAGGGCAAATTCAAAAACCTGCTGGTGAATTTTGACCTTGTGGATACTTATGAATTTGCCGACGGCCGTGTTTTTTACGGATATGACAATGCCGAAAAGGTATACAAGCTGTACCGCCTGGTGAAGGGCGTCCTTTCGCTTGTCGTGGGCGATTGCTACAGTTCGGAGCAGATCCGGTTCAATGGCAGCATCATCCTGAATCGTTACGACAGCAACCGCAACTATTCGGTGGTCCGGGTGGACGGCAGCTGGCAGGTGACGGAACTGGACACGCGGAAAACCATCACCGAATCTTTCAGCAGCGACAACTGGCTTTACATGAAGGCAACCCCCCAGGAAGGCTCGGGCGTCAACCTGCTTGTTTTCAACGGGACCAGCATTTTTCGCGTGAATATCAATGAAGCCAATGTGAAGATGGAAGAAATCAGGCTGAGGGACTTTCGGGTATGTGACGGGCGCGTGTACGGCATTCTGCCAATATATGTCTCGAAAACGTCTACAGTCGGAAAACTGTTTCGTTTTGACGAAAGTGCTGCCATCATGCTGCCGAACGATCCGCTCAATTTGGATCTGACCCTCATTGAATCCTACAACGGGAAACTGTATTTGTCCGGCAACTACAAGGTTGCCGGGGTTACCATGTACGCAGACTATGAAATGGCGCCGGACAGCCCTTATTTGCCTTTGACCGGCCCCAAGTTCGATGGGAAGGAGCTGCAGTTCACCAGCTCAATGGTCGAATATGGAACGCTCTTCCTGATTGGGAAAAATTACAATGCAAACCGTCAGAAGGAAGATGTCATGTATATCCAGCGTGACGGCGCCTGGAACTATGCGCTCGATGTGCCACAGCTGAAGACCGTCACGCAGACTGCCAATGGCCTGTATCTCAAGGTGCGGGACTACGACCGCGCAACGCCGAACGCCCTGCGGGACTCCCTGCTGTTCCTGTCTCCAACCCTGGACATCGGCAATGCCGCCATCGACTATTCACTGACGAATCAGGCGGTCATCGGTTCTTCCCTGGTATTTGCCGGGGCAAACAAAATCACGAAACGGTCGGGCGTGAGCCGGCATGACAAGGCATATACCGAACTGATCCCCGGATTTGTCGTGGGGTACTGGGACGTCATCAACAACCAGGTTTTCACGGGAGGAAAGCAGGACGGTGTGGATTCACTCAACCTCGTAAGCGCAACAGCCACAAAAAAACTTAAGGACACGTTTGAGGCCAGGATCGTCTGCTCCACGAAAAATCCGGACTTCTACCTGGTATACGGCATGGAAAAGGACAAAAAGTCGGTTTGGAGCGGTGAACGGGTCCTATACGTTTATGACATGCGCAAGAACACATACACAATCATCATGGCGGGCGTGGACATTGCCCAGATCCTGCGGTACTGAGCCAGAGCCTCATTTTTTGAGAAACGGCACGAGGTATTCCGGGTCCAAGCGGAAATAGGCGCCGATTCCCTCGTAAAAGCCGTGTTCACGAATCATGTGCATGCTGAGATCCGTCCAGTGGACCGCCGCGCCGGTTTTCAGGTTTTTCAGCAGCGTGTTCCGCTTTGCAGCGTTGAAATGGTCCGAAAACGGGCACGGAATGGCTCCCATATATTCGTCAACCTGAACGGCAAAAGTCTGGTCCATGGGAATGAGGGCTTCGGTCATGCAAGCGCCGATGTCTGTGATGGATTGCATTTTATCGGCAATCTCGGCATGTGTGGTGCCCATGCGGTTCACCGCTTCCTGATCGGCCAGCAGGATGGCATTCAGGTTTCTGGTATCAGACCCCAGAAAACCCTCCGCGGTAAGTTTGCCGGGCTGCATTTTTTCCTGGATGACCTGCATGTCGGCTGTCTGTTTCATTTCCACCTCCAGCCCCGGTTCCATTGTCATGGAAGACGGGCATCGCGGCGACCATTGCCGCCTCAGAACTTATCAAAGAAAATCCGGTCATCCGTCATTCCTTTTTTCTTCAATACGCCAATACAGGCATTGATCATGCCCGGACTGCCGCAAAGCAGACCATGCAGGTCCGTGATGCCGGGCATCGTCCTCGCCACGACTTCCGTGATCAGGCCCGTTTCCCCGGTCCATCCGTCTTCGGGCCGGGGGGCTGACAAAGCTGGAATAAAATGAAGGTTTTCGTGTTCTTTTGCCAAATCCTTGAAATAGTCCACATAATACAAATCTTTTCCCGTCACCGCGCCGAAAAAGAACCACATCTCCTTATCAAGACCGCGTTCGAATGAATCAAGGATGATGGAGCGCATCGGGGCGAGTCCGGACCCGCCGGCAATCATGACATATCCTTTTGCTTCGGGGCGGGGGTAGAATTCACCGTAAGGACCGGTAAGTTCCACTTCGTCCCCTTCCTTCAGATGCTCATGCATGTAGGTGGTGCAGATTCCCTGCGGGACAAGGCGCACAAGGAGTTCCACCGCATTCCTGTCCGAGGGGCTCGAGGAAATGGAATACGCGCGAAAGACGGTTTCGGGGACCTTTTTGTAGGCTTTCGTCTTGACCTGCACGTATTGACCTGCCTTGAAATCAATGGGCTTGTCCAGTTTGAACCGAAATTCCAAAATATCATGCGTCATCCGGGTGATGCGTTCTATCCCTATTTTGTATTCACGCACGAGTAATAATTCGTCCCGTATTTAGATTTTCAATT
>CAZFWQ010000124.1:0-9958 GCA_964522755.1 uncultured Oscillospiraceae bacterium
TTGGGCCGTACTGACGCCGAAGAGGTTGCCGAGCGCCTGCAGCGTGCCTGCACCGCCGACGAAGGGAATCTCGTCCGCCTGGCCGTTTCCGTTCGGATCCTTGCTCTTGAAGGCGCGGAACATGTCAAGCAGTTCATCCGTCGTCGTCGGTTCCTTCATGCCCAGCTTCTCCAGCCAGTCCTTGCGCACCATGATGTCGCCGGAGCATGCGATTTCCAGCGAAACGCAAGCCGTTGGGTAAAACAGCACCTGGCCCGCATCATTGGCGTTCGTCTTCAGGACGTTGGGATATTGCTTCAGGAAAGCGAGCAGGTTCTTGGCCTGTTCAGGATAATCGCTGTCGGCGACTATCTGCTTGTTGTTGTAGAGGTCCATCGGCTTCACATCCCAGAAACTGAAGGTGCACAGGATATCCGGCAGCTTGTTGCTGGCGAGGAGGACCTTCAGCGCTTCCGCGGAATCCGCGTACGGGACTTCCGTATAGGTCAGTTTGACTCCCAGTTTCTTCTCTACGGCACCCAGCCCCTTGTCGTAAGGGATGACTCCGTCCTTGTCTTTGGAGGTATACCTGTCCACCCAGCCCCACAGGGACAGCTCGACGGGCGCAACCGGGGTTGCGACGGGTGCCGCGGTGGTTGCCGCGGCGGTTGTGACGGCGGGAGTGGATCCTCCGCACCCTGTCAGCACAGACAGCAGCATCAAGACGGAAAGAAACGTGGCAAGTCCTTTTCTTCTCATTTTCTTACCTCCTGTTATTCTGTTTGTTTCCGGAAAAAATGATTTTCCTGCTTGCAGACCATTCTGCGGGCGGTCAATTCATTCTCTGCCGCCCTTGTCCCCGTGTATTCCCCTGGATATTCGGCAACGATGAGGCAAATCCTTCAGTACAATCGCTATTGCCCTCCCTTCATCCCGTATGATGATGGTCGGATTTTTCGGCCAAGGGGCGCCAACCTGAAATGTCAGGCGGAAAAGATTGGGAATCCACCTTTTTGATTCATTATATTTCGCGAAAACAGGTATGTCAATACTTTTTGTTAAGTTTTTTCATAAGCATTTTATTAAGTATTCATAGTTGATTCCGGTGCAAAAAGCCGAATTCGCCTGCCAATCATGGTTCAAATCCGGAAAAAATGCGTCTCACTTCGTCAAGGTCTTCCTGCGTGTCGACACTCAATGCATGATATGGAAAGGCCGTCCTGACCGTTCTGATTTTGTATCCGTGCTCCATGACCTTCAGCTGCTCGAGAGATTCGGCAGATGCCAGGGGGGTGGCGGGAAGGGTGATGAATTTCATGAGGAAATCCTTTGCATACGCATAAATGCCGATGTGTTCAAAAGCTTCGAAAGTCTTTTCATTCCTTGGGTAGGGGATGAGCGACCGTGAAAAGTACAAGGCGTTGGAATGAACATCCATGACAACCTTCACCACATTGGGGTCATGAAGCATTGATTCCTTCGTTATGCGGAAACAGCCCGTAGCCATGACGAGTGAAATGTCAGCAATGAGCGCGGCTGTGATTTCATCGATGATTTCGGGGAGGATCATGGGCTCATCCGCTTGAACGTTCACCTCGATGCCGCATTCAGGCCAGGCGGCGATTTCAGCCACCCTGTCGCTGCCGGTGGGATGGTCCGCGCGCGTCAGTTCCGCCTCTCCGCCGAACGCGCGCACCGCATCGACAATCCGCATGTCGTCGGTGGCGACGATGACCCTGTCGAGGCTCCGCGCCCTGCATGCGCGCTCATAGACATGCTGAATCATCGGCTTGCCGCAGATGTCCTTCAATGGCTTTCCCGGAAGCCTGGTCGATCCGTACCTTGCCGGTATGATTCCAATCGTCTTCATATTGTCGCACCTCCATCGAAAGTTCCCGCAGAAGATCCCGCTGATGAAAGACCTCACAAAAGAGTCATCGACCGGACTTTTTTGTATATTTTCCCCTTGTCGACGGCCCTGATGTCCCGCACGATGTCTTCACGCATGGCGCGCCCCTCATCTGTCTGCTGGGGACTGCTGATGAAGGAAAGCGCCACTCCCAGCTGTTCGGCTACCCTCGACGCGAGGACCGGCCAGATGACCCCGATATCCCCGATGACGGGGATACTCGTCTTCAGCCGTGAAAAGGCCGACATCTCCATCCTGAACGGGATGCGGGACATCTTTGTCTTCGGGAGGCCGCGGTCGATGGCCGCCTGTATGGTGCCATCCGCCTTGTCAAGGTCCCAGGCTTTTTTCAGATTTTCATCCAGATCGAACCGGATAAGTGTTTTTCCTTCCAGGCTATATGTCGGATAGCCATTCCATCCCGCCCATATTCCGTGGCCCGTATACGTTTCGAAGGGTCCGTCATGAATTTCCTGGGTAAGCGCGACGGCGGACTCGATGATCACATCCGCCCGCCCGAGCATCCCGGCTATCCGCGCGCTCCTCTGCGACACGGAGATGCTGTCCCCGATGGCCATTCCGACCGCGCCGCCGCCCACAAGCTGGGGTATGCTCACAAGGACGGGCAATCCGTTTTTTGCGCCTGCCCCGAGCAGGGTCCGTTCATCCGCCCCCCATCCCGCGACCACTTCGAAAGGCAGGCCGAATGTGCGCGCGATACCCAGCACCTCCACCGCAAGAAGTTCCGTGCGGAGCCCCATGGGGTAGGCCATATTCCCTGCGGCCTTGATGATGACCGTGCCTTCCGCTTTCATGCACGCGGCTGTCAGGGCTTCATCCAGCTGCATTTCAGTTCTGAGGCCTTCCCATTGCCCGTCCGTCAGCTGCGTCAACTCGAACAGGCCGCCGAGCGGCATCGGGCACCTTGACGCAAGGTCACCCAATGCCGAGGCGTCGATGCGCTTCACCTTGTCGAGCACCCCTCCCATTTCATGGGCGACCACGGCAGAACTGGTCGTCACGCCGTCGACGAGTCCTTTGTCCATCAGTTCCGCGACGAGGGTCGTGACGCCTTCGTGCAGGTTCGGGCCGCTGCCGGTCGCCACGACCACTTTTCCGCCTCTTCTTTTGGTTTCGACAATCTTCGCGATGGAAATGTCGAGATACCTGCGCGATTCTTCACCAAGGGAATGATAAAGGCTGTCAATCAGCTGCATGTCGATTTTCATTCCTGGACGCTCCTCTCGGGCTTGCATTCATTCGTGACGGAATCCTGTCGAATGACGCGAAACATTCGTTTGCGACTGAATCTGATGAACTCGGCGAAACGTTCATCGGCCCGCCGGTTCGGGCGACTGTGCGGGAATCACGCTGAAGCCGTCAAAAATGACGAGCCTCTTTTCAGGAATCGCGGATTGGTTCAGCACGCACACATGATGGGATTCCTGCGCATCGGGAATATCAGCCCTGCCGAGCATGACCCAGCCTATCCCGTCAAGGCTGTACGAAGCATCAAACAGGTTCCCTTTCCTGTCGATCCTGAACCAGTAGGGCGGCTCGGGACATCCCTTCCATACGTTTCCGTAGCTGGCATGCGCCTGATCGTCCGCAGCCCTGAAAAAATAAGCGC
Source organism: uncultured Oscillospiraceae bacterium (assembly GCA_964522755.1). GTDB lineage: Bacteria > Bacillota > Clostridia > DSM-8532 > DSM-8532 > JAEWSN01. The sequence goes on from CAZFWQ010000124.1 coordinate 3,519, forward strand.
GCTTTGACATGGCACCGGCCATCACATAATATCCCTGAAGCATCGAGAACGGGTCCGAAGCATCGGGCCGCCGGCTCATGACTGCGATGGCCGCAGGCGCATACGGACTGGACAGTTCCTCATGAACCACCTTGACCACTGCGGTAAAGTCGCCGATTACCTTGTCTTTGCGAAAAACCATGCCGAATTCCGCGGTATCTTCGAAACCGTCGGCCCGGATGAAGATATGCTCGCCCGCCTGGTGGCACTCCATCCGGTGAGTGGTGGACTGCGCTTCATATTTTTCCTTGTCGACGGCACCGGCAATGTAAAATGGAACAGGCCCGGATTCACCGATTTGGACAAGGTAGGCCCCGATGTTTTCCATATCGAGCGCGAATCGGATTATCCGGCTTTCACCCGGGTTTATCCTGACGTTCCTGCTGGCCGCCACGGCACCGTTGACAAGCAGCGGGACCTTCACCGTCCCGGCTTTCCCTCCGGCATTCCGCACGCTGCCTGCAGCGGTTGCCGCCTGACCGGAAGAAAGAACCGAATAAACGCATGACAATACAGGCAGGGAGTATTCAAAACATGCCGGGACGAGTCCTTTCACATTTGTTTCCGTTTTGCTTCGGCCCGCCCCTGTCCTTCGGTTCGCCCCTGTCCTCCGGTCCACCCCTGTCCTTCGGCCTGCCATTGCCCCCTCTTTGCCCGCGTTCAATCCCGTGATGACCGGCTCCCGCAATTCCGGCGTCATGGATGGCGGGGCGTGTTCCCGCCCGGTTCCCCAGGCCGACCCTGGCCTGGGCCCCATTTGAAAAACCAGTTCCCCTCCGCCGAATAATTCTTCATGCGTCATGAAGCACTTGTTCCACGACACACCGCCATACCGGGCGGACTGGATGTACATGTTGCGCGCCGACAGGTTTTCCGCCCTGACGGAGAATGTCCTGCCGCCGGGCAGGCTGATTGAGAGTTCCCTGAACATCGGGCTTCCCAGGATGTACACGCCCTGCGCCGGGCATACGGGATAGATTCCCATGGCGCCAAGCACATACCAGGCGGACATCGCGCCGGCATCGTCCTCACCGTGACTTCCGGCCGGACGGTCCCCGTATGTTTTCATGTACTTTCGCATGATTTCAGCCGTTCGCCACGGAGCCCCCGCATAGCTGTACAGATAGGGAACCTGGACGCTTGTCTCGTTCTGATAGTTGAAATGGCCGCCCTTGAAAAAGTCATCGAGCTTCCTGATGAATGCGGTCCTTCCACCCATCAGGTTTATCAGTCCCCCGACGTCGTGCGGCACGAAAAAACTGTATTCCCAGGAAGTGCATTCACAAAACCCGTTTTTGAAGGAATCCGCCGGGTTGAATGGCTCGAACCAGCCCCTGTCACTGTGTTTCGGCCGCATGAATCACAGATCCGGGTCAAAGAGCTTCCGATAGTTCAGCGCCCCTTGCATGAAGAACGCATAATCATCCTCCTTGCCCAATGCCTTCGCCATCTGGGCCGCGCACCAGTCCGCATAGGCATATTCAAGCGTGAGGGACACGGAAAACCTGTCTTCCGGGGTATCTTCCTCTCCTCCGCCGGGGAAATATCCGTTTTGCCTGTACTTCGCAGAGGTGCCAAGCCTTTGCAGCGCGGGATTTTCATCCTGGCTGGTCGACGTTTTCCATATGGCGGCATACGCTTCTTCGACATCAAAATCCCGTTTCCCCTTGAGGTAATATTCCGTGATGACGGAAATGGCGTTGTGGCCAATCATGTTCTGGACATAGCCGAGGCTTGGCGCGCTGCATGTGGGAAGCCAGCCTCCGTCCTTGCATATGTTTACCAGAGAGTTCACCATGTCGTCGCCGATTTCCGGCTCGATGATGGACTGCAGGGGGTGCGTCGTGCGGAAGGTATCCCACAGGGCCCAGTCATCGAGGAAAAACCGGCGGCCTTCGGATGGATGCACCTTCGCCCTGCCGCTGAAGCCGCTGTGGTATTGCCCATATTCAGAATAATCGGCCGGCTGGTTCAGGGACCTGTACAAAGCTGAATAGAAAATGCGCTTGGCTGACTTGTCGCGCCCCTGGACGGCAACCCTCCCGAGAATTCCCTCCCAGGCATCTTCACATTGTTTCCGCACGGTTTCGAAACACCAGTGAGGGATGTCCCTCTGCCTGTTTTCAAGCGCCTGCAGGCAGCTGATGTACGATATGCCCACTTTCACCTGGACGCAAAGCCCTTCTTCCGCGGAATAGGAGAAGTATGCGCCGGCCTTTTTGCCATTCACCGAATGGGCATTCTCCATGATTTCGTCATGGTCCCAAACGCCGCATGCGTCGAAGGGCTTGTCGAATTCCAGATTGAAATACACGGTCAGGGGGGGCGAACCGGGTTCCTCCACGGGGTATGTGCCATACCCCTGCGCCGTAGTGCCGCCGGTGATTTCCACATGGCCGTCAAGGCAGTTGTTGTAGACATTCAGGGAATGTCCGATGTCCAGGAGGATGCGGGCTTGTCCGGCAGGCGGGAAGGCATAGCGGTGAAATCCCGCATGCGCCGACGCGGTGAGTTCCACGGAAATGCCGTAATCGGCCAGGACCACCTGGTAATAACCGACACCGCCGCTTTCGCCAGCATGGCCGAATGACGAGGAAAACGCCTTCTCCTCCACGCGAAGCGGGCCGGTGGCCGCCATCAGCATGATATTGCCCCTGCCGCCCCTGGCACCGCATCCTTCAAGATGGGTATGGCTGAATCCAAGTATCCTCTTGTCGTTGTAATCATATCCGGCACAGGGCAGCCTTGCCGTGTCCGGCCCGAGCTTCACCATGCCGTGAGGCATCTGCGGCCCGACAAGGGCGTGCGTGCTCCCGGCCGTCCCGATGAAAACATCCACAAAATCAATCGCCTTGCTATTTTTCATTTATCAGGGCCCTTTCACGATGAACTCACACTCAAGGAGGTCATGCAGGTTGGATCCCGCGAAAACCTTGCATTTTCCGGGCTCCACTTCCCACTTCATGTTTTTTCCAAGCGTAGCCAGTGCATCCGTTCCGAGGACAAACACAACCGTTTTCTCTTCTCCCGGTTCAAGATGGATTTTTTCAAAACCCTTGAGATCGCGACAGGCCTTGACCGTGCTGGAAACTTCGTCATGCAGGTACAATTGCACTGTTTCCCTGCCAGCCGTCCGGCCGGTGTTTTTCACTTGAAGGGATATGCGGAACTTGCCTTGTGCGCCTTCCCCATCCTGAAGAACCGACAGTCCGGAATACAGGAATTCAGAATAGCCGAAGCCATCCCCGAAACAGAATGCAGGGGTGGAATCTCCATCGGCATAATCTGTCTGTTCCCCTTTTAGTCTGTTGTAATGCACCGGGATCTGTCCCGTGGATTTCGGAAAACTGATGGGCAGCTTCCCGGACGGGTTGCAGATTCCCAGAAGCACCTCAGCGATGGCCCGCGCCGCCATCTCGCCAGGATACCAGGCCTCGATGATACCCTGGACATGCTCTCTTTCCCATTCCAGAACAAGCGGCCTTCCATTGCTCAGGACAAGCACAACAGGCGTGCCGGTTTCGCAAACTGCCTTCACGAGTTCCTGCTGCCTGCCGGGCAGGAAAAGGGAAACCCTGTCCCTGCCCTCACCGGAAATTTTCGAGGATTCTCCGCAAACCACAATGGCCATGTCGCATTCGGAAGCGATTTCAGCAGCGCGTGAAATCTGTTCGTATTCTCCCTCAAAGACATCGACGCCTTTTTCCCCCAGCAGCCGGACATGACCTGGAAGCATCACGGACAGTTCATCGAAAAGGGTGCTGACTGGGTTTTCCGACATGTCCGCGCTGTAATCCCCGGTTTGCGTGTGGAAGGCGTTTGGCCCGATCAGCGCGATCTTCCTGATTTTCGCGCAGTCAACCGGAAGAACCGCATTTTCATTCTTCAGCAGGCAGATGCATTCCCTGGCGGCTTCCAGCGCCAGATCCAGGTGCTCCCTGCATCTTGACTTCCTGCTGCTGAGTGTGACATCCACATAGGGATTGTCAAAAAGGCCAAGCTCGAACTTGACCCTCAATATGCCCCCGACCGCCCTGTCGATGTCTTCTGTCTTCAACAAGCCGCCCTGAACCATTTCAACGATTTTTTCCTGGAAGAACTGATGATCGAAATCGTAGAACTGCATGTCCATTCCGGCTTCAACAGCCTGCCTCAGCGCATCCTCAGGCGATTGCGCCGTCATGTGCACTTCGCAGAGCCTTCGTATCGCGCCGAGATCCGAACACACGAAACCCCTGAAACCCCACTCGTCGCGCAAAACCTTTTTCAGCAGCCATTCGTCCGACGCGCAGGGGATCCCGTCGATGGAGTGGTAGGCGCACATGACCGACATGGCTCCGCCCTCGATGACGGCTTTTTTGAATACCGGGAAATAATCCCTCCTCATTTCCCGTTCTCCCACTGAAACGGGGGCGCAGTTCAATCCCCCCCTGCTCAGGGAATGCACGGCGAAATGTTTGGGTTCCGCCACCACGCTTGTGTCCAGCGCCAGTGATTTTCCCTGCAGTCCCTTCACGATGCCGAGTCCCATCTCTCCTGCCAGAAAAGTGTCTTCCCCGAAGGTTTCCTCTGTCCTCCCCCACCTTGGATCCCTGGCAATTTCCAGCACGGGAGAAAAGGTCAGATGGATGCCCTTCGAACGCATTTCGGCCGCAATGGCCGCGCCAACCCTTTTCGCAAGGTCACGGCTGAATGTTGAGGCCAGGGCCAGCATTTGCGGAAAAACGGTGTTCCCTTCGCTGCACAGGCCATGCAGTGCTTCTTCTGAAATGAGTACCGGGATGCCAAGACGCGTCTTTTCACGGCAATACTTCTGAATGTCGTTGGAGATGGCCGAATTGCGGGGGTACAAGTCATGGATGCAGCCGATGCCGTCTTCTCCGACGATTTCCTCCAGGCTGCCCGGCAAAACGGTGCTTGTGAGCGTGCACTTCTCCGTAACCGGATCCTTGTCGTGAATGAAGGCAGAGCCATGATGCATGTCCATCTGCCTGGCCTTTTCCCTTGTCGTCATCCTGGCCAGCAGGTCATCAACCCGTTCGTCAATTGTCAGGGACGGGTTCCTGTACGTAAGGTTGTCCGATTTCAGATTGTTCGACATGATTTCATGCCTCCTTGTTTTCAGCCATGATATTCGAGAAATGCCTTGCAATTTGGAAATCCGGAATCTGTCGTCAACCCGGTCAGGACCACGGATATGGACCGGTCACATGGTTCGGAACGCTTCTCCCAGCAGGCCGGTGAGCTTTCCATAACCGGCGATCAGCTTGTCGTAACAGCCTCGGTGCGCCGCATTCGGCAGATAGACCTCCTGATGGGAGATGAGTTTGTCCGCGGCTTCTTCAACGGATGGCCAGATGCCGGCTGCGACACCTGCGAGGATCGCGGCGCCAAGACAGGCCGCATCGCTGGTATCCCGCATGGTCTTGACCGGGATTCCCGTTACGTCCGCCTTCATCTGGCACCACAGGCGGCTTCTCGACCCTCCTGACAAAGAGCGGATCTCCGTGATTTCGACGCCCATGGACGCTGTGGCCATGACCATCCTGTGGAGCGTCACCGCGATGGATTCCATGAAGGCCCTTATCAGGTGCGCTTTCGTATGGTGAAGCGCCATTCCGTAGACCACGGCTTTCGCCGACTGGTTCGAGTCCGGCGGGCCTGACCCTTGGAAATGCGGGAGAACGACAAGGCCTTCGGAACCTGGCGGTATCCGTGACGCTTCCTCGTCCATCAGGTCGTATCCATCCGTGCCCATGCTTTCCGCGACGGCCATCTCGCCGGTGCAGAAGTTGTCCCGCAGCCAACGGATGGCCATGCCGCCGGAAGTAAACGAGTGAATCATGTACTTGCCGGAAATGCCGAAATAAAAACAGGGCATCTGTCCGGCCGGATCAAAAACCGGCTTGTCCGTCACGGCACAGACTGCAAGCGCGGCCCCGGTGCTTTCTGAAAAAATGCCCGGCCTGACATTCCCCGCGCCGATGGCTCCGCACGCCTGGTCCAGCGCGCCCATGACGACCCGTGTCCCTTCCGGCAGCCCAAGCTCCCTCGCCGCTTCCACCCTGATGGTTCCAACCGGTTGGCCCGGTTCCGCTATTTCAGGAAGCTGTTCCTGCGAAATCCCCAAAAACCCGAGCATCTCAGGCCAGTATTTTTTCGTGTTGATGTCCCATAGCATGGTTGAGCACAATAGGGAACCTTCCGATACGAACCTCCCCGTCAGGAGATAGATGAAATAATCCTCCAGAAGAAGGTATCGATGGACCCGTGAAAAAATCTCCGGCTGGTGGTTCCTGATCCAGAGGATTTTCGCTGCCGGCCAGATCGCCATCATGGACACCTGCCCGGTCACCTTGTTGATGGCGGCGTTCGAGAAGGCTTCCTCCAGCAAGGCCGAT
>CAZFWQ010000125.1:0-9852 GCA_964522755.1 uncultured Oscillospiraceae bacterium
GGATTGAAGCCCCTGAGGGATTTCTTGCCGGATAGGATGCTACTGGCAAAAACATGGGCACGGTCGGTTGCCTTCTTGAGAACAGGTTGGATTCGGGTGGGCTCATTCGTATAGATGAAGAAATAGCGCATGATGGAAACGCAGACATTGTTCGGCATCAGGAAGTGCTCGGCCCACCGGATGTCAAAGCCGGTGTGCTTGAGATAATGTTTTGCGGCACGCGCGCCATCACCGGAAAAAATCCACTGGGTGCAGAAAACGAAAACCGGCTTCCCCGGAATGGGTGAAAGAGCGGATAGAAAATCTTTCATCGGTTTCGGAAGGTCGGAACCATATATGGGATAGCCAAAGCCCACAAGATCGCTTCCTGCGATAAGGTCATCAGCGGCAGATGGATCATGATCCTCAATGGAATACACAGTGGCGGCAGGCAGCGCGGTCGCGATGGCATTCGCCATGTATCGCGTATTGCCCGTGCCGCTGAAATAGAATAGGACGGCATTCTTCACCTTTTCCATCTTTGTCCCTCCTTAAAACAGGTATCTGATGAAATCAGACCAGGGATGATTCCGGTAAAATGGGGGACATCAATCGGTTGTGCGAAAGCCTTTCCCGATAATCTCCGATGTGTTCGTGATGGTGATGAAGGAGGCTGGATCCAGTTCCCGAATGTACTTACGCAGCAGGACCGCCTCATGGCGGTTCATCACGGTTGTGATGATCCTTTTTTGCGCGTGGGTATAAGCTCCATATCCCTCGTGTACCGTTGCACCGCGATGCAGGGTTTCCATGATGAACGCGATGACTTCATCCGGTTTGCCGCAGATGATGACAAGCTGCTTGCGCATATTGAAACTCTCAATCGCAAGATCGATGAGGAATCCCTTTGCAAACAAACCAAGCATGGAATACAAACCGGTTTCCACGCCAAAGGCGAACAAGGCCCCTGCAGTAATGAAGAAATCTGCGATGAACAAGGCTTTCCCTACTTCAATGCTTGTTTTTTCACTAAGTATTTTCGCAACGATATCGGTACCGCCCGTTGATGCGTTCTGGTTGAAGACGATGGCGCTGCCGACGGCCGGGAGCACAATGGCGAAAATGAGTTCCAGCATTCGGTCGCCGGTAAGGGGTGCTGCGAGGGGGATGATAAGGTCAAACAGCCAGACCATGCCGGAGAGGGCAAAACTCGAATAGACAGTCAGTGCACCGAACTTGCGTCCCACTGAAGCGAATCCGACTCCAAGCAAAAGGATGTTGATGATTCCCATCATCGGACCGACAGGAACAGATGGGAAGAGGTGGCTGACTATGATCGACAAACCACTGACGCCACCGGTCGCGAAACCGTTTGGAATCTTGAAGAAATGGATGCCGGCGGCAACCATCAGCAGACCGGCATTCACCAGCAGAAACGTCCTGATGGTTATAACGAATCTATTTCGGCGAGTGTCGGGGCGGTTTTTTTCCTTGTTTCCCACAGCACCCGGTATCGGTTGTCGACTCATCGGCGGTTCCTCCCGAATCATCGCAAAGTTAGATTTCTCACATGATTCATGGCCTTTCCATCATATCACGGAGTCAATGCGAAGTTGTATGAAACCGGCTTCCTTTTCCATTTGACAAATAAAATATGTGGGGGTTCGATGAAAACATCCAAGAAAGGGAAATATTTGCATTATAGGCAGGCTAATCCGATTTGTGGGAAAATGTGGGAATGATATTCCTGTCCGGAAGACAGAACACCGCAAAGCGAAAACAGAATGCCGCAATGAATGGCCAGCTTGTTTTTTTCACTGAAAACCGGGAAAGATCAATGGTCTTCAAGGAGGAAACCATGAAACGAGTGAAATGGATCTTTGTTGCCGTGCTGTTCATTTCCATTCTTTTTGGGACGCAGCTGAAGCCGGTGCTCGCATCCGACCCGCCTCCCAAAGTGACCAATCTGAAGGCAGTAGTTACCGAGGACAAAAGAATAAAAATAACATGGGACAATCCCTTGAATGCAAATTCCACTACCATCTACGTTACGAAAACATACAGCCAGGTGGATCCGGATGTAAAATTCGAGGGAGTTTTCAATCCTCCCAATGTTTGTTATTTTGATCCGGTCCAGGAAAGCAGATACTATTTCTTTGTATCGTATGAGTATCTGGGTGACAGGAGTGGCCAGGCATGGACTTATGTGGATTACAAGACCCCCTCGCAGCCATACAGCCTCAAGGTAGGCGACGTGAAGTGGTATGGCGCTGCCACCCTGACCTGGCACGACTACGGCATATGTGAGACCGCATGGGCGATTGACGTGACGGGAGTTGATGCCAGCGGGAAGCCTGCCTTCAGGCACATTGATCTATGGCCGACAATGAGCTGGACAGGAGTGTGGTCATTACGACCCCTTTGAAACCGGAAGGACACTACACCTTCAAGGTGTGGGCGAAAAATGGAGGGCTTGCTGGACCGTCCAGGCAGGTGGATGCCTATGTACCGATGCGTCGCCCGGATAACGTGACAGCTATCGCCAAGATCTGGGGCACCGGACCGGGAGTTGAGCTGGCGTGGAAAGACAACTCGATCAATGAAGACTGTTTCCAGATAGAACGAACGAATCCCGATGGCACAAAGGTTCTAATCAAGGAGACGCTTGGCGATGGCTGGTGGCCGGATGAAGGCTTGAAATATTTCTCAAAATACACCTACCGTATCAGGGCGGTCAGCACCAATACGGCGTACAATTCAGAATGGTCGGCTCCCGTAACCGTCACGACTTCAAAAATGCCGCTGAAGTATATTTCCAGCATGTATCCGAAGCCAATGAAACCATCCTATGCCATTGCATCCGGCACGCTGGCTGATCTACTGGCAACTGCAGCGGAGGCGGCGGCACAGGAGCCTGATCCGGACAATCAGCAGACGGATCCTAACTCCCAGCCGGATCCTAACACCCAGCCGGATCCGAATGCCCAGCCGGATCCGAATACCCAGCCGGATCCGAATGCCCAGCCGGATCCGGTGGACCCATCTGCTGCTCAATCTAACACGCTAAGGTTCTATGTTGGGGAAACTGAGTTTTACGTCAATGACATTCAAGGAAACATGGACACTGTGCCCATCATCCAGCATAGCAGGACCCTGCTGCCGGTCCGTTACGCTGCGGAGCCTCTTGGCGCAGTCCCGGAATGGAACCCGGAGGAGCAGAAGGTCACAATCACTTTGGGCGGCAAAGTGCTGGAGCTTTGGATCGGGAACAACACGGCCAGGATTAACGGGGTCAGCATTCCGATTGATGCCGAAAATCCGAATGTCAAGCCAATCATTGTTTCGGGACGGACAATGGTACCTCTTTGCTTCATAGGGGAAGCCCTCGGATGCGAAGTTCAATGGAAGCAGGAACTGCAGGAGGCAACCCTCATCAAGGCGCAATAGGCGGTGCGGCGGGTGCAGCCCTGACCCGGGCACAATGGCTGCTTTTATCAGGATGCAGCCCTGTCGGCGCGTGCTTTCCTTGCCTTCGGTTCCCCTTGTTGCTTGCAGAATGATATCCCCTCATTACCCTCTGCCCGCGGAATGATATGTGCTGCGCTTCAACACTACCGCGGAATTGCGGCAGTGTTGTCCATGCATCCGCAGGTGTTTCGTGATGAAATGCGGATGCTGCTGCATGCAACGATTTAGAACAGTGAACGGCGTCATGATTCGGCAGCCTGCGCCAGACAACAACGGCAGCCTGCGCCAGACATCAACCGCAGCTTGCGCCAGATATCAACGGCAGCCTGCGATCTTTTTCGGCGGCTGGAAACAGTACTGGCACGGTGACTTGCGGCTTGCTGCGGCATCCGGGAACAACCTGCTGCAATCGTTTGGATAACGAAATCCGCGCGACACGTGGTACAATGAAACAAAGGCATCTTGTACATTCAACCTGATGGCCCCCATACCCGTGACCTGCCCGAAGAAAGAAGGAGGAACCCCATGACCAGCCGTGATTTTAGGGAATTCAGCTCCGCATCGCTGCCGGAACTGCGAAACGAAGTGAGGGAGCTAGAATTGGACCTTCCTCTTCCGGATGACATATCTTCCCTGTCTTCTCCACTGGTCCTTGAATCGGGCCGCACGCGCTGGACAATTCAAAACCGGCTCGCCTGCCATCCCATGGAGGGCAGCGATGCAAACGCGGACGGTACGCCCGGACCGCTGACGATTCGCCGTTATGAACGTTTTGCAGCGGGGGGTGCCGGGCTGATATGGTTCGAGGCTGTCGCCGTCGTGCCGGAAGGCAAAGCCTCAGCCCGTCAGCTTGCCATATCGGAAGATAATGTTCAGGCATTCGCATCCATTGTAAAACGGATCAGCGACGTGGCGACTGAAAAATTCGGGGCGGCCCGCAAACCCCTTGTCCTGATGCAACTCACTCATTCGGGGCGTTTCAGCAAACCCGAGGGGAAACCGGCTCCCGTCATCGCCTGCCGGAACCCGTATCTTGATGAACGCTGCAAAGTGGACGACACCACGAAACCGATCACGGATGCAGAAATAGAGCTCCTTGAAGAACGCTTTGCCGCCGCGGCGCTGCTGGCGCAGCGGGCGGGATTCGACGGGGTGGACATCAAGGCGTGCCACCGATATCTGGCGTCGGAGCTGCTTTCGGCATACACGCGGCCCGGGCGGTACGGAGAAACTTATGAGGGCCGTACGCGTTTCATACTGAACCTGACGGACAGGATCCGGAATGCCTGCGGTCCTGATTTCCTGCTGGGGGCCCGGGTGAACCTTTATGACGGCATCCAGTATCCGTACGGATGGGGAACCGACAAGGACGATGTCGGGAAAATGGACCTTGCCGAACCGCTGAGACTGGCGCAGCAATTGCACGACAAGGGTGTCCGGCTGCTGAATGCCACCATGGGCACGCCATATTACAATCCACATGTGAACCGTCCATATGACAAGGGCGGCTATCAGCCGAAAGAGCACCCGCTTGTCGGTGTTTCACGGCTTCTCGAAGGTGCGGCCGCCATTTCGCGCGCCGTTCCCGGGCTGGCCGTAGTCGGCACCGGGTACTCATGGATGAGGCAATATGCCGCCAATCTGGCGGCCGGCGCAGTTTCCACCGGAGGTGCATCATTGGTCGGGTTCGGCCGTGAAGCCTTTGCCTATCCGGACTTTGCACGCGACATCCTGGAAAAGGGCGGCATGGTGAAAGAAAAATGCTGCATCACATGCGGAAAATGCGCGGAAATCCTTCGTGCGGGCGGCACGGCAGGATGCGTCATCAAGGATTCCGCGATGTATGCACCGATCTATCGCGCGTGCTGCGGTCCGGTTGCCTGAACGTTTGAAGGACGGCAATGGCTTGTGAAAGCGCGGAAATGGTTAATGAAAGCTCGGAAATCGCTTGTGAAAGCGCGGCAATGGCTAATGAAAGCTCGGAAATGGCTTGTGAAAGCGCGGCAATGGCATATGGAAGTGTGGCAATGGCATATGAAGGGAGGCAGATGATGATGGAGAAAAAGGTGGCACTGGTGACTGGCGGGACACGCGGCATCGGCCTTGGAATCGCGGACCAGCTTGCGGACGACGGATACCTGCTCACTGTAACCGGGATGCGTCCATGGGAAGAGGTGGAGGAGACCATACGGTCGCTCGAAAGGAACGGTCAACCCGTGCTTTATGTTCAGGGAGACATCTCTTCCCCCATCTCCAGGAGGTACTTGATTAACACCGCGCTGACGTCGTTCGGACGGATTGATGTCCTGGTCAACAACGCCGGCATTGCCCCGGCCGCGCGCCGGGATCTGCTTGAAATGACCGAGGAAAGCATGGATCGCGTTCTCGGTGTCAACCTCAAAGGCACTTTTTTCCTTACGCAGCAAGTTGCCAATATGATGATTCGGCTCATGGATGCGGAAGTCGACCTGCAGCCGGTCATTGTAAACATATCGTCGGTGTCGTCCTATGCTGCTTCTACCGAGCGAGGCGAATACTGCATTTCCAAAGCCGGTCTTTCCATGGTGACGTCTTTGTTCGCGGACCGGCTGGCAGAGTATGGAATAGGCGTTTATGAAGTGCGCCCGGGAATTATCCGGACCGACATGACGGCAGGTGTCACTGCCAAGTATGACGCCCTTATTGAAGGCGGCCTTACCCCGATCAAACGGTGGGGAACGCCGAAGGATGTCGCAGATGCGGTTTCCCTGCTGTGCTCCGGCCGTTTGGGGTTTTCCACCGGAGATGTGCTGAACGTGGACGGGGGCTTCCATATCAGGAGGCTGTGAGCGGCTGCGAAGTCATGTCCAGGAGGCTGTGAGCGGCTGCGGAATTCATGTCCAGGAGGCTGTGAGCGGCTGCGGACACCTGTTCGGGAGGCAGTGGGGTCCATATGGATATTCGGAAGGAAACAATTTTTCTCCATGGGGCATCCATGGATGTTCATTCCATGAACACACTCGTCGTCGGCTCCGGCTCAGCCGGCCTTCATGCGGCGGAGCGGCTGCATGCGCTGGGACAGACGGATATCGCCCTGCTGACGGAAGGCATCTGCATGGGCACTTCCCGCAACGCGGGTTCAGACAAGCAGACCTATTACAAACTGACACTGGCAGGCAGTGAGCCGGATTCCGTTGAGGAAATGGCGAAAACCCTCTTTGACGGAGGGGCGGCGCATGGAGATATCGCTTTGGTGCAGGCAGCCCTGTCAGCCCGCTGCTTCCTTCACCTGGCGGATATTGGCGTCCCTTTTCCGCAGAACCGATTCGGTGAATACGTCGGATACCGGACCGACCATGATGCCAGGCTGCGGGCGACTTCTGCCGGTCCACTGACGTCGCGGCGCATGACCGAATGTCTGGAACAACAGGTGAGGTTGAAGGGAGTCCGGATATTCGACCGTTTTCTAGCGATTGCGATCCTCACGGTTCCTCTGGAGGGAGAAGAAAAAGAAGAAATGGTGCTGCAGGCGGGCTGTCCGGATGCCGATGGACTTTTGCATATGGTTGCCGCACATGGCGGTGAAAGTGCGAAATACCGTTCGATAGGCCTCATTGCACTGGATTTGGATCGTTTGGGATCTCCTTCTCATGGCATCACCCTGTTCAATTGCACGAACCTTGTCTATGCAACCGGGGGGCCCGCAGGGATGTACAGGCATTCCGTGTATCCCGAAAGCCAGACCGGGGCCATGGGCATTGCACTTGAGGCCGGTGCGGTGGCTGCCAACCTGACCGAGTCGCAATATGGCATCGCATCCGTCAAATTCCGCTGGAATCTGTCTGGAACATATCAGCAGGTGCTGCCCCGGTATTTGTCGACAGACAGTGAAGGAAAAGATGTTCGCGAATTTCTGCTGGAATGGTATCACGATTCTGGACCCATGATGGATGCCATTTTCCGCAAGGGGTATCAGTGGCCGTTCGATCCGGCAAAAGCAGCGGAAGGTGGTTCTTCCGTCATTGATCTGCTGGTTGGGCTTGAAACGGCCAGGGGGCGGAGGGTGTTTCTGGATTTCACAGAAAATCCGGGAACAGCATCCGCCATGGGAACGGCTGATTTATCCGAATGCAGTCAGGCAACGGTTTGGGAAGAACTGGACTTTTCTCTTCTCGGGCCTGAAGCCCATGGTTATCTGGAACGTTCCGGGGCGTTGTTTGGCAGGCCCATCGACAGGCTGCGCCATATGAATGCCCCGGCAGTCGATCTATACGAAAGCAACGGGATTTGCCTGGAGACGGAGTGGCTTGAAATTGCAGTCTGCGCCCAGCATGCCAACGGCGGGCTTGTCGGGAATACCTGGTGGGAAAGCAATGTAAGGCATTTCTTCCCGATTGGCGAGGTGAACGGCTCCTTCGGCATCCACCGCCCGGGCGGCAGCGCCCTGAATGCGGCGCAGGTAGGCGGATTGCGCGCGGCCGAGTATATTGCTGCCCGTTATGTGGAATCCCCGATGGCGTTGGATGAATTCCTCCTAGCCGCGGAAAAGCAGGTTTCCATGAAAATCACCCTTGTGGAAACGCTGCTGCTGCAGATGCGACAGGCACGATTGAAAGCACAGGCTGAATCGTCTCGACAGGCAAATCCGCCTGCACGCTCCCCGGCGTCGCGTCTATGGACCGTGCGGGAATTGCGTGATTTGGCCGGGGCCCGGATGTCGGAGACTGGCGCATACATCAGGCCGGTGGATGAACTCGAAACAGCCGTGGAAGAAGCCTTGCAATGGGTGCTGGATTTTCCGTCCAATATCAGGCTGGAAGGCATAAGTGAGCTGCCGGACGCATTTCGCCTCAGGGATATCCTCCTGACACGGTTTGCATTTCTTTCGGCTATCTTCGGATATGTGAAGTCCGGCGGAGGCAGCCGAGGTTCAAGCCTGGTTGTGGAAAGAGGATTCGATATCGGAAAAACGGCGTCGGATGGTTCCGAAACACGCAAGATGGAAAGTGGGGACAGGGCAGTCCGTGAGGATGATCGTCCTGCCCTGCCCGGAGCCCTTGCGGTTCGGCCTGAGAATCCGGCTCTGCGGGACAAGGTCTGCGAGGTGAAGCTCTGCTCCAAGACGTCCGAAACAGGCGTTCTGGCCGATTTGTCCTGCGAAATGCAGTGGAAGCAGGTGCGACCCGTCCCTTCCAGGGAGGACTGGTTTGAAACGACATGGCGTGAATACAGGAATGGGTCGCAGTACATTTGATGGATGATTCTGACGTCATGGCTCATAGGATTCATATTGCCTGATATAACGAAAATCAGCTTATTGCACGGGGTACATGAACCCTGGCTGATCTAGAAAGGGATTACACATGAAAAAGGCCATCTTTATCGGCGATATGCCGGGCTCACGGATTGAATTGGTTTATCCTCCTGACTTGAGACAGCGGATTGCCGCGATAACCAAAATGCATCCGGTCATCATCGGACGGCATAACTTTCGCTCAGTGGAAATTGCCCCGGTTTTAAGGGAGGCGGAAGTTGCATTCTCCACATGGGGCATGACATGTTTCAGTGAAGAGGAGATTGCCGAAAGCATGCCGAACCTGAAATCGCTGCTGTACGGTGCCGGTTCGGTCCAGGCATTTGCCCGTCCATTCCTGAACAGGGGCATACGGGTTTCGTCCGCCTGGGTTGCGAACGGGGTTCCGGTTTCACAGTTTGTCCTCGCGCAGATCCTTCTTGCGAACAAAGGTTACTTCCAAAGCATGACCCTGGCCAAACAGGGCAGCCCGATGGCAGGCGCATTCTCACAGGCATTCCCGGGCAATTTCCGGGTGCGCGTCGGCCTTCTCGGCATCGGCGCCATCGGCACCCTGGTGGCGGAACTCCTTCGGCCGTTTCAATTCGAGGTGCTGGCATTCGACCCGTTCCTGTCGGATGAAAAGGCCTTGATGCTTCATGTGCGGAAAACGGACCTCGATGAAGTCTTCTCCACATGCCAGACCATATCCAACCACCTGGCGAACCTCCCGACTACCGTCGGGATTCTCAACAGGAACCACTTCCGGAAGATGCTTCCGAATGCCACCTTTATCAACACGGGGCGCGGGGCGCAGGTTGTGGAATCCGATTTGGCCGATGCGCTGAAAGAGGCGCCGGCCCGCACGGCGTTGCTTGATGTGACCGATCCGGAACCCATGCGGCCTGACAATCCTCTTTTCGGATTGCCGAACGTATACCTGACTCCCCATATCGCCGGCAGCACCGGGCATGAAGTGGTTCGCATGGGAGAGTGGATGCTTGAAGAACTGGAGCGGTTGGAGTGTGGGAAGCAGCTGCTGTATGGGGTAACCTCGCAAATGCTTGAAACGATGGCCTGAATTAGCAAACCCTTCCAACGGGTCACCCCGGTTCATGATAAAATAAGATTGG
>CAZFWQ010000126.1:0-2880 GCA_964522755.1 uncultured Oscillospiraceae bacterium
GTATGAAGCGGAAGGCATCCTGAGCACCTCGGAAATCCACACGGCATGGAAAGCCTCCGGAAAAAAGGGTACGGCTGCGGCTGACGGTGCATTGCGGGAACTGCAGATGCTCTTCCTTGTCACGACAGCCGGAAACAGGCAAAAACAGGATCGCTTCGGTCAGCCATATGGCTGGCCTTCCCTCCTGTATGAGAAAACAGACAACTGGGTTCCGGAATCATGGGTGGCGGGCATCGAATCCATCAGCCGAAAGGAAGCAAGAGAAGTCATTCTCTCTGCTGGAATCGCAATGGCTCCCATGGCTGATAAAGGAGCCATTGACAAATTGTTCAGAACCCGGATGCATAAGTAATAATTCACAGGAATGAATCAAGGAGTTAACCCCATGATGATAATTGGAAATTCAAGTGAACGGATAGAGAAACTGAGGACAAGCCTGATTGATACCCCTTCAACCGTTTGCACGGAAAGGGCGAAGATCATTACCGATGTGTATCGCCGGAATGAAGATAAGCCGGTCATCATAAAGCGGGCGATGGCCATGAGGGAAATACTTCGAAACATGTCGATATCCATCGAAGAGGATGAACTGATAGTTGGAAACCAGGCTTCAAAGCTCCGTGCGGCACCCATATTCCCTGAATATGCAGTCGACTGGATCATCAACGAACTGGATGATTTTGAAAAACGGCCTGGAGACAGGTTTTTCGTCGCTCAGGACCAAAAGGATGAATTGAGGGAGATTGCCCGGTATTGGCGGGGAAAGACGCTGAAGGACAAAGGATTGGCCATCATGCCCGAAGACAGCCGCGTGCTTTATGATATCGGCGTAATAAGGGCTGAAGGCAATATCACCTCCGGGGACGGACATATTGCGGTCAATTATGAAAAGCTTTTGAAATACGGAATCAACGGCATGCTTGAGCAAGCAAAAGATCGTTTGTCACGAATCGACCGCACGGACTATGTCGAATTCAGAAAAACATTCTTCCTGGAGGCAATCCTGATCGTTCTGGAAGCAGTAAAGGAATTCGCCAGTCGGTTTGCCGTCCTGGCTCTTGAAAAGAGTCAAGTCAATACAGACGGACAAACAAAAGGTGAAACGGACGGACAAACAAAAGGTGGAACGGACGGCCTGACAAAAGAGGGAACAGATCGCCAAATCACGGTGGAATCAGGCAGCCGAAGAAAAACAGAACTAGCGGAGATCGCAAGAACCTGTCTTCATGTGCCACAAAATCCCGCATCATCATTTCGCGAAGCCGTTCAATCGATCTGGTTCGTTCACCTTGTGCTGCAAATTGAATCAAATGGACACTCGGTATCTTATGGAAGGCTGGATCAATATCTCTATCCGTATTATCAAAAGGATATGGCCAATGGATTGATAAGTGAAGAGGAAGCGTGCGAACTGCTTGAGAACCTATGGCTCAAGACTTATTCCATCAACAAGATCAGGAGCTGGAGCCATACCAAGTTTTCCGCAGGCAGCCCCCTTTATCAGAATGTTACCATTGGCGGACAGACGCCGGATGGCAAGGACGCGGTGAACGACCTGAGTTACCTTGTGCTTAAAAGTGTTGGGCGTGTAAAGCTGACACAGCCGAATTTGACTGTGCGGTATCACAGGAACCTGTCAGGCGACTTTTTAAAGGCATGCATGGAACTGGTTAAAATGGGTTTTGGAATGCCCGCTTTCAATAACGATGAAATCATCATTCCTTCCTTCATCAGCCTGGGAATCAGTGAACATGATGCCTTCAATTATTCGGCCATCGGCTGCGTGGAAGTCGCCGTGCCGGGGAAATGGGGCTATCGCTGCACGGGAATGAGTTTCCTCAATTTTGCCAAAACACTGATGATT
Organism: uncultured Oscillospiraceae bacterium; assembly: GCA_964522755.1. Taxonomy (GTDB): domain Bacteria; phylum Bacillota; class Clostridia; order DSM-8532; family DSM-8532; genus JAEWSN01. The sequence continues at coordinate 1,865 of CAZFWQ010000126.1, forward strand.
GCGCTCAACAACGGCGTGGACATGGTTTCCGGCGTAAAGGCCAGCGATGGATACAAACATTTTCTTGACATGGCGGACTTCAGCGATGTGACTAAGGCATGGAGCCTGACTGTCAAAGAATATGCCAGGCAGACGGTCATCATAGACATGTGCGCCGATATTGTCCTCGAGCAGGAAACGCCGGATATCCTATGTTCCGCCCTGACGGACGACTGCATCGAACGCGGTCTGCACCTGAAGGAAGGCGGCGCCATATATGATTTCATCAGCGGCCCCCAGGTAGGGATAGCCAACCTTGGGAATTCGCTTGCAGCCATTAAAAAAACCGTTTTCGATGATGAAATGATAACCAGGCACCAATTATGGCAGGCCATCGTGAACAATTATGAGGGAGCTGAAGGGGAGCGGATCCGTCAGCTCCTGCTGAACTGCGCGCCAAAGTTCGGCAATGATGATGATGATGTCGATGCACTTCTTGTAGAGGCATTCAACGAATTCATTGACGAGATTGTCAGGCATAAGAACACCCGATATGGAAGAGGGCCAATCGGCGGCGGTTATTATGCCGGAACATCCTCCATTTCCGCCAATGTGCCTTCGGGCGCTGTCGTCGGCGCGACGCCGGATGGACGAAAAGCGTTCATGCCGCTCGCGGAAGGGTGTTCGCCATCCCATGGAACGGACATATCCGGTCCGACGGCAGTGTTCAAATCCGTTGCAAAACTGCCCGCATCCAGAATCACGGGAGGCGTCCTGCTGAATCAGAAAATCGCGCCGTCCCTGCTCAATATGGATGACAATACGGAAAAATTCATGCGGATGATTCGTGTATTCTTCGATGAACTGAAAGGTTTCCATGTCCAGTACAATGTCGTCAGCCGGGAAACCCTGCTGGATGCCAAGGCGCATCCGGAAAAACACAAAAACCTGATTGTCAGGGTGGCCGGATACAGCGCGTTTTTCAATGTCCTTGCCCCTGAAATGCAGGATGACATCATCAATCGGACGGAACAGAC
>CAZFWQ010000126.1:2980-7818 GCA_964522755.1 uncultured Oscillospiraceae bacterium
GAACAAGGATGGAAAATATGGGCAAGTATCTGGTGGGTGTCGACGTTGGTGGAACCAAGACAGCTTACGGTTTGTTCGATGCGGATGGCCACTTGATATCGAGCTGCAGACAAGCCACTGATTGCCATGCGAACCCCGACAGTTTCGTTCGAACTGTATCCGGCAGCATAAAAACAATGCTTTGCAATCATGACATACCGATTTCATCGGTTTCCGGAATAGGAATAGGCATGCCGTCCTACATCAATTTTGAAAAAGGGTATGTGGTGCTGACATCAGCCTTGCCCAGCCTGAAGGAATTCCCTGCGAGGCAAATGTTTGAAGAGGCGCTTGGCACACGGGTTGAACTTGACAACGACGCCAATGCCGCAGCTTTGGCGGAATTGCGGTTTGGAGCCGGAAGAGGTTTCCGCCACCTGATTTTCGCCGTCATCGGCACCGGCATCGGAGCTGGAATCATCATCGACGGAAAGCTGTTCAGGGGGACCTATGGTTCGGCGGGGGAAATCGGACATATGCTCATCACGCCGGATCTCGGCTTTGAATGCGGATGCGGCAATTCCGGCTGCTTCATGTCTCACGCATCCGGTTTGTATGTCGCAAAATATGCTGTCCACATGATCGAGAACGGAATGGAAAGCATCATGCCTGAAATGGCCGGCTGTATGGAATCGATTGACGGCAAAGTCATTCGGGCCGCCTATGAAAAAGGTGACAAGCTTGCCGGATTGATCGTAGAAAGGATTGGATATTACACAGGCATTCTATTCTTCAATCTGTATCAGGCGCTGAATATCAATTGCTTTGTTATTGGTGGCGGCCTTGTGAAAATGGGACCTGCCTTATTGGACATAATAACAAAAACATTCAACAGATATAATAACCAAAAGGATTTGCCCGTTTATTTCCTTCCGGCGGAACTTGACGACCATGTCGGAATCATTGGCGCATCACAGCTTGTGGTGTAGATAAACACCAGAATGGCACCTGAATGCCCATGGCGCTGATGCGCAACGCACACAACAATGCGTATATGACGAGGCCGTATCCGCATGACAGTCATGATCAGTATGCAATTGGGAAAAATATAGTCTGCAGGAGGGTCATCAATGTTAATTGCTGAACTGCGAAAACCCATGAATATTACCAATATCATTAAAAATGAAAGGAATTTGGTATTAGAGACTGCCAATGGCAAAGTGAAAGTTGAACCGTGTTCAAATAACATAATAAAAGTCACTTATGCTAAAGACGAGGAATTTTCCAAGAAGCAAAGTCCCGGCGTGATAAGTGGAAATTTCGAGTGTGAATGGAGCTGTGATGAAACTGCATCCCATGTTCATGTGAGGACAGCGCTTCTTCTGATTTCCATATCCAAGGCAACTGCTGCCATTTCATATTACGATTCAAGGGGCAAGCTGCTTACCAAGGAACCAGACTGTGGTGGAAAGGAATTGGACAAATACGATATCTATAAGACGATAATAGATGAAAATACAAAAGTGATGAAAATAAAAACCCCGGATGGTGAAAAAGATCAAGTTGTTGATGCGAGAAGGGAATTTGATCGCATTGCATATCATGCAAAATTAGACTTCGAGTGGGTGGAAGATGAGTTTCTCTATGGGCTTGGACAGCATGAGGAGGGTGTTCTGAATCTGCGGGGAACCTGTCAGTATATTCATCAGGCCAATATGAAAATTCCCGTACCGGTATTCATATCTACCAGGGGGTATGGGATTTTATACGATGCTTATTCCGGTTTGGTTTTTCATGACGATCAGTATGGTTCCTATATCTGGGCGGATGCTGCTGCTGAAATGAATTTTTACTTCATATATGGACCAAACTTTGACAATGTCATAAAAGGATATAGGCAACTGACTGGCAAAGCAGCCATGTTGCCAAAGTGGGCTTTTGGCTACATGCAGTCCCAGGAAAGATATGAAACCCAAGAAGAAATATTGAACACTGTAAAGGAATACCGAAAGCGCAACATACCCATGGATTCGATTGTCCTTGACTGGCACTCCTGGGAGGGTGAGTTGTTCGGGCAGAAAACCTTTGATGAAACACGTTTTCCGGATGCGAAAGCCATGACTGATGCGCTGCATGACATGGGTGCGAGATTGATGATATCCATATGGCCAACCATGGTCAGGCAAAGTGACAACTATAGGGAAATGGCTGAAAATGGAGCGCTTTTCAAGGTTTCGGAGATTTACAATGCTTTTTCGGAGGAAGCTAGAAAACTGTATTGGAATCAAGTCAGGAGCGGTTTGTTCTCTAAAGGGATTGATGCCTGGTGGTGTGACAGCTGCGAGCCATTTACGCCGGAATGGAATGAGCTGCATAAGCCGGAGCCTTGGAAAAATTTCAGCACGTTCCTGGATATGGCTAAAATACATATTGACGATGAATATGTCAATGCTTATCCCCTCCTCCATGCCAAGGGGATGTATGAAGGCCAAAGGAGTGCAACTGATGAAAAAAGGGTAGTCAATCTGATGCGTGGTGCCTATACGGGGCAGCAAAGGTATGGTGCCATTATTTGGTCGGGAGATATTTCTGCAAGTTGGGATACTTTGAAAAAACAAATACCGGCTGGACTAAACTTCTGTGCTTCCGGGCTGCCCTATTGGACATTGGATATCGGTGGCTTTTTTGTCAAACGAGGGAAGCAATGGTTTTGGGATGGGGATTATGATGAGGGTGTCGGGGATCTTGGTTACAGGGAGTTGTACGTAAGATGGTTTCAATTCGGGGCTTTTTTGCCAATCTTTCGCGCCCATGGAACCGACGCCAGAAGAGAGATTTGGCAATTTGGCGAAGAGGGCGAAGTATTCCATGATACGCTTGTAAAATTTGATAAATTAAGATATGCCCTCATTCCATACATCTATTCCCTTGCGGGGAAGGTAACCCAAGAAGATTATACGATACTTCGCGCGCTGGCCTTTGATTTTGTCGAGGACATAAATGTTCATGACATAAAAGATCAATATATGTTTGGCAGTGCCCTTATGATATGCCCGGTTACAAATCCAATGTACTATGGTAAAAATTCTGTCATGTTGCAAGGTCTTGAAAAATCGAGAGAAGTTTATCTGCCAAAAGACTGGTTATGGTATGATTTCTGGACAAATACCGCATATGATGGCGGCGCAACCGTCAATGCAAATGCAGCACTTGATACCATGCCTGTTTTTGTAAAAGCAGGTTCGATTTTGCCAATCGGACCCGTTATTCAGTCCACAAACGAGAGCAACGAAAGTCCACTTAATATTCACGTTTATGCAGGAGCCGATGGTGAATTTACCATTTATGAAGACGAGGGAGATAATTACAATTACGAAAAGGGTGATTTCGCTACGATAAAACTGAAATGGCAGGACAATCAAAGAAAGCTGGTTGTGGAAGGACGCAAAGGTGGGTTCCAGGGCATGATGAAAGTCAGAGAGATGACGATTCGTCTGATTGGATCTTCATCAATAGAGCACGGGACCCTATGTTACTCAGGGGAGTATATTGAATTGTTGTTCTGAGCAGAGTCGGTTATTCATGCAGCCTGGGATTCCGAATGAATTCATTGAGGCCTTTGCCCTTGATCCTTCTTCGGATGCCCTTTTCCGTGATTTCCGCGAAACACGTGAATGGCAGCGGGAAAACGCGGTTTTCCGCGAGGGTCTGCGGTACTGCGCCCGTACCCCAAGCTTTGGCTATGCCGACAGGTTCTGCAGTTACATTGACCGTCAGCGTCACATCGCCTGACTTCCATTTGCTTGAGCATGTCTTCAGCTGATTGTCTTCATCGAAGGATGCTGTCTGGATGCCGTCGGGTTCAAACTCCGAAAAAGATCTGTCACTGCCGATAAGGTACCCAAATGAATATCCGTTATTTCTTTTTCCCTCAAATTGCTCTGAATAATAACAGATGAAATACGAGTTGTCTTCAAACCAAACAGGCAGGTAATTGTAACTGCCGAATTCCTCCGCATCATTGTTTTCATGCGTGATTCTGGAATGGTCATAAAACGTCGTACCACTTACTTTCTTTTCCCGGTCTCCGATTTTTACAAGGCCTTGAAACGAACAAACTGCCAGCCACATGGAAAACCTGCTTTTTCGCAGAATGCTGTCAGGAAGAATGAAAACAGCAGATGGACATAAGATGGCGTCAACGGACAAAAACCCATCATCTGAAGACATTTTCCACCTGACTTCGGGCCAGCCTTCGAGTTCAATTACCTTTTGTCCTTTGTCAGTCAGGTTGTGTTTGTATTCACCTTGAGGAATGCTGATATCCTGAGCCTTGTATTTTTCCTGTTCAATCCAAAGGTAAGCGCCGTCTCGGGTTACTATCTCAACCCTCACCCCGCAGCCGTCATCCGGCTGGTCCATTGGATAACCGTAATCAGTCATGCTGTAAAAGCCCCGGCTCCATCCGAAGCGTGCGCCGATTATCTCATCATCGTCAAATCTGCAGAATGCCCAGTTCCCGTCAAGGGCATATTTGCTTGAATCGGTCACAATGTTGGCAAGCGGAAATTCTTCCGGGCTAATCCGTTTGCCAATGTTGCCGATGAAATTGGGACTTGTTTTCTTGTCCGCATGATTTGTCTGCGCAGGCTGGCCCATCGTGTTTTTCATGTGATGCACTTCCTTTTCGGTACTGATCATAAGCCATCATGAGCATAAGCCAATATGTCCATGGCAGCCATTATTTGGATTGCACAGTCATCATGGTATCATATAATGATACCAGGGTGCGACCTGAGGTCGCATAGTGTCTGGATTGCATTTGGATTGCATGATCATCCTGGTATCATATGATGAAA
>CAZFWQ010000126.1:7828-9395 GCA_964522755.1 uncultured Oscillospiraceae bacterium
TGACGAGGGGGGTGTTGATTACATGATTCAAATAGACGGCAAGCATAACAGCGCCATAGTTTATGCCGACACTATCGACCCGGCTGCACGGGAACAGTTGGAAACATTGTGCGGCCAGGCGTTCGTTGCGGGAAGCAAAATCAGGATCATGCCCGATGTTCATGTTGGGGCAGGCTGCACGATAGGAACGACGATGACCATCGAGGACAAAGTCATTCCGAATTTGGTCGGGGTTGATATTGGTTGCGGCATGGAGGTCATCAGAATTGAAAACCGTCATATTGAGTTGAAAAGACTTGATGATCTGATTCGGGAGAAAATTCCCTCAGGCTTCAATATCAGGAAATCAGAGCATTTCATGATGGATGGTTTTGATCTGGGTCATTTGTACTGCAAGAATGAAGTGAATATTCATCGCGCGAAACGCAGCATGGGCACACTGGGCGGGGGAAACCACTTCATTGAAGTGAACAGGGACGATGCTGGGAATTTGTTTTTGGTCATTCATTCTGGGAGCCGGCACCTTGGACTGGAAGTGGCAACGCTTTATCAGGAAGAAGCATACAAAAGATTGAACAAGAATTCAAAAACAGACATTGAATCGTTGATTTCCGAATATAAAGCTGACGGCCGCGAAAAAGAGCTGCAAAAGGAGGTCCGGAAGCGGATGTCGGATGTCCTGACGGACATCCCGCCAGCGTTCGCCTATGTTTCGGGGACATTGTTCAATGAATATGTTCATGATATGAAAATCGTTCAGGAATTTGCGGAGTTGAATCGGAAGGCCATGGCGCATGAGATCGTGAAAGGGATGGATCTTCGCGTTGAATACAGGTTCGCGACGATTCACAACTATATCGACACGGAGAATAAGATTCTCAGGAAAGGCGCCGTTTCAGCGAGGGAGGGTGAACTGCTGCTGATTCCCATCAACATGAGGGATGGCAGCCTTGTCTGCAAAGGGAAAGGGAATCCGGAATGGAATGAATCGGCACCACATGGCGCGGGGCGGCTGATGAGCCGGAAAAAAGCGAGAAAAACACTGACCATGGCGCAATACAAGGAGACGATGGAAGGAATCTACTCAACGTCTGTAAATAGTGAAACGCTTGACGAGTGTCCATTGGCCTATAAACCGATGGAGGAGATAATAAGCGGTATTGGAGAAAGCGTAGAGATTCTTGAAACGATCAAGCCTGTATATAATTTCAAGGCAGGGGAGTAGGGAGGCATTCATGAATACGTCAATGGACATATCAGCGTACGTACCGGGGCATACGGGAAACCTGTTTGACAAAGCCATCATCTACGCTGTTGCGGCGCACGCCGGAATGGTCCGCAAAGGAACTGCCACGCCTTATATCGTGCATCCGATGGAAGCGGCAGCCATAGCGGCCACCATGACAGACGACATCGAAATCCTGACTGCTGCCGTATTGCATGACACAATCGAAGATACGTGCGTGACCGCGGAAGATCTCCGCCGTGAATTTGGCGACCGCATTGCAAAGATCGTTTCGGCGGAAAGCGAAGATAAACGGGAAGACCGGCCTTCTGCCGATACCTG
>CAZFWQ010000126.1:9405-9832 GCA_964522755.1 uncultured Oscillospiraceae bacterium
ACGATCGACCATTTGACTCATTCGGCAGATGAAACTGAAATGATTGTTGCACTGGCAGACAAACTCTCGAACATTCGTGCTATTGACCGGGACTATCTTGCCGAAGGGGAAGGTTTCTGGCAGCGGTTCAATCAGAAGGACAAGCAGATGCATGCCTGGTATTACCGTGCGGTCGGTTCGGCTTTATCCGGCTTGGCCCGGTTTTCCGCCTACACCGAGTATGTGGATTTGGTCGGGAAAGTATTTGATTCACCATCCTGATTCAGCCGCTGATTGCAAGCGTTCATTCTTTTTATCCATCAGCAAAGTAGAAGTAGCTAATTACATGTGCTTCAACATTTATTTTATCTAATATAATATCAAATCTGTATCAATATTAGCTAATATATGCTATGATCGTATCAGGATTCAGGATTCAGGATTCAGG
>CAZFWQ010000127.1:0-9810 GCA_964522755.1 uncultured Oscillospiraceae bacterium
CCTCATATGATCAAATTAATTTGGTTGTGGGAAAGAAGTGATTATATCAACTGCGGCATTGTCTCCTAATTGAAATCTTTTCCGGTTCGAAATCTGAATCATGACGATTATTTGCATGAATGTATCTGATAACAGGAAAAATGAACACGGTTTCAGTATTTCAAGGCCATATCCAGACTCCTTGCGCATTCCGGACCCAAGCAAGCAACGACAGATTTGATATTTTAGAAGATTTCTGTCGGGTACGGTTTTGGTGATGATCAATCGATAGGCTCAAACAACCTGGAAAGCCAATCCTCTTAAAACTCCATCCGCAGTATTGGCCGTGACATCACGGAAACATCACGGAAACATCATGGGAACATCATGGAATCATCATTGTGAAAACGTTTTCATCATCACATGGCCAGTAGTTCCATCGCTCTTATCTGTGGCAGGGCTGTCGAAAGCCGTGCACAGTGTAAGATAATAAAAACAAGGAGGATCCATACGTGAGAAAGAAGATTCCCCAAAGCATTCTGTCCCTCGTCCTGGTATTGCTCATGATTTTAAGCATCGCATCCTGCGGTACCGCAACACCGGCCGCCACAGCTGCCACAGCCGCAGCGGCCACTACTGCGGCAGCCACCACCAAGGAAGCCGCGATCGATCCGCTGGCTCCCTATCCGGAAACCGTAACCGTTACCTGGGCTTTCCAGACTGCGGCAGCCGTGAAGCTGCTTGACGGCGATACCAACGAAAACAACCGCTGGAGCCGCCTGCTGAAAGAGAAGCTCAACATCGATCTGAAGCTCGCCTTCGTTGCAGACAGCAGCACGGATGCCTACAAGACCAAGCTGAACGCGGTCATCGCATCCGGCGACCTGCCGGACATCTTCTAGACACAGGACATGAACGTGTTTCTGGGTTTGGTAGATGCCGGTTCGCTTGCAGACCTCACGCAGGCCAGGGCAAAATACCAGAGCCCCGAAGTCAAGAATTTCCTTGATCAGTACAAGGAAGCGGTAGACGGAGCCACGTTTGACGGCAAGCTCATGGCCATCCCGCGAGCGAACGACAACTTTCATGAAGCCCCATTCCTTTGGATCCGCGACGACTGGCTTGCCAACACCGGCATGAAGGCCCCGACGACCATTGAAGAGATGGTTGCCCTGGCAAAGGTGTTCGCCACCGGAGACCCTGACAAGAACGGCGTCAAGGGCGACACATACGGCCTCGCGCTGAACAAGGACCTCATCAGGCAGAACCACGGCAGCATCCTGGGCCTGGTTTCCGCTTTCGGCGTTCCCGGACGCGACGAGTCCCAGTTCTACCGCGATGAAGCAGGCAAGATGACATTCGCCTGGATCCAGCCGAACATGAAGCCTGCGCTGACCGTGCTGGCCCAGATGTACAAGGATGGCCTCATCAACAAGGAATTCACCGCCAAGAATGAATCCGCGCTGGTTGAAGACATCACGAGCGGCAAAATAGGCATGGCATACGGCAGCAACTGGGGTCTGTGGTATCCTTACAACAACGTTTATAAAAAAGACGGCGTAATAGTGCATCCATATGCCATACCCACGGAAACCGGTTATAAATACAAGGTCGGCGTCGAGAGCAACGCAACAGGCCAGATGACATGCGTAAGCTCGAAGAGCAAGAACCCCGAAGCTGCGGTCAAGATCCTCAACCTGTATATGAACATCATCAATGAGAGCCCCGAGAACTTTGACAAATACTGGAGCAACGAGCAGTACCGTCTCTGCCCCGTATACACCGATGTCGCCAGTGAAAACTGGTTCAGGGAAATCAACGATGTGCTGAACGGCAAGAAGGACGCTGCCACCCTCAGCAAGGGCGCCATACCCAACTACAAATTTGTCACCGGCTTTGAAAATGGAACAAATAAGGACGACAATGCACTCGGTACCTGGGGCCAGATGGCCAAGACCGGCTCCCTGCAGTGGATCGTCAACAAGTACGAACCCGACGGCGCAATGGTCGTCAGTCTTCTGGGCATGAAGAGACCCGAGATCTGGACGACGAATGTTTCCATCCTGGATACGCTCACGATCACAACTTTCACCGATATCATCATAGGCGCGAAACCGGTTGATTCCTTCGACGCGTTTGTGACGGCATGGCTTGCCGGCGGAGGCCAGCAGACCCTTGACGAGATGGACAAGCTGTATCCCAAGAAATAATCATTCGGACTTACTGGCTGCGGCGGGGCGAGTATAACCCCGTCGCAGCCATTTGACAAGGTTTCTCCGATTTATGAAGTCAGTACTTTTCAATCGTTCAGGCCTCATCTTGTATATTGCAAGCAATGGAATATAATGTAATTATCATTTTGACAAGTATCAGATAAGAGACTGTTCATGCCAGAATAACCAACAGGTGGTGGAAAACTTGCAAAAGGCGCATTCGATTCGAAGAGACAAGCTGATCAGGGAGATTCCCCTCTACGTCATGCTTATCCCAGCGGTCATCCTGGTGTTTGTCTTCAGTTATGTCTCCATGGCCGGCATCGTCATCGCATTCGAAAAATTCAGACCCGCGTTCGGCATGTTCGGAAAACAGCAATGGGTGGGCTTGAAGAACTTCGAAACATTGATTGCGATGCCCAACATGTTGTCGATCATACGCAATACGGTTTTCATCGCCATGGGCAAGATGATTGGCGGCATCATCGTGCCGGTCATCTTTGCGCTGCTGCTCAACGAAGTCCGGAGCACGGGTGCCAAGCGCACGTTCCAGACCCTGGTGTACCTGCCGAATTTCCTTTCATGGGTCATATTGGCCGGTATCCTCCTCGATGTCCTGTCGCCCAGCGGCGGCGTAGTCAACTCGCTCCTCGGTCTTGTGGGAGTGCAGCCCATCTTTTTCCTTGGCAATGCGAAAGTATTTCCAGGCACCATGATTATCACTGAAATCTGGCGGAGCTTCGGATTCGGCTCGGTCATATACCTGGCTGCGCTTACAAGCATAGATCCCGCACTTTATGAAGCCGCGAAGATTGACGGCGCAAATCGCTGGCAGCAGACATGGCACGTCACCCTGACCGGCATGGTGAGCATCATCGTGCTGATGACCGTCCTGAGCCTCGGCAACATCCTGAACGGCGGCTTTGACCAGATTTACAACATGTACAGCCCCGTGGTCTATTCGACCGGCGATATCCTGGATACATTCGTGTTCCGCATGGGCATCCAGCAGGCTCAATATTCGATCTCAACCGCTGCCGGGCTGTTCAAGTCGGTCGTATCGCTTATTTTCATCGTGACGTCCTATTATTTGGCAGACAGAGTGGCAGGGTACAGGGTTTTTTAGTGGAGGAAGGAAGATGATCATGGAGAATTCCGTGCTCCGCAAAAAGAATTCCGGATCACAGATAAAGGATTCCAGCTCACGTAAAGTGTTCCTGGTTGGCAATACCATTTTTCTGCTGCTCATGTCGTTTATCTGCATCGCGCCGTTTATCAACCTGCTTGCGATATCCTTCTCCAATAAGATAGCTGTTGCCGGCGGTGATGTCACATTTTTCCCGATCGGTTTCACAACGGTAGCGTATGATTTTATCACGAACACGTCGAAATTCACCGATTCCCTGCTGATATCCATTCAACGGGCGGCCATTGGCGTACCGGTCAACCTGCTGCTGATTATCCTGACGGCTTATCCGCTGTCAAAATCCAAAGAGGATTTCAGGGCGCGCGGCTTTTTCTCCTGGTTCTTTGTCGTGACCATCTTGTTCAACGCCGGGTTAATCCCGACATATATGGTGGTGAAGTCCGTCGGGCTGGTCAACAGCATCTGGTCCCTTGTGCTTCCCGGAGCGGTTCCCGTTTTCAGCATGCTGGTCGTCATGAACTATATGCGCAGCCTGCCGAAGGAACTGGAAGAGGCGGCGTACATAGACGGGGCCAATCACAACCAGACGCTGCTGAAGGTCATCCTGCCTGTTTGTGCGCCCACGATCGCCACCGTCGCGCTGTTTTCCTTTGTCGCTCATTGGAACAGCTGGTTCGACGGCATGTTATACATGAACGACATCAAGAGATATCCGCTCCAATCCTATCTGCAGACGGTCGTCGTGAACCCTGAGGAGTTCTTGAAAAACAACACGGACATGAGCGGCAACCTGTCCAAGTATCTGGCGCTTGTAAGCGGCCGTACGACAACGGCTGCACAGATGTTCCTTGCGATGATTCCCATCCTGCTCGTGTATCCATGGCTGCAAAAATACTTCACGACTGGCCTTGTCATGGGCAGTGTGAAGGGTTGATCCTAGAGAGTTTTCTTATCTGTCGGATTCACATGAGAAAAACCATCATTGCCATGTCTTTTTATTTTCATGAGCGGCGGCAAGCCCTGCGAGTTTTTTGTTGTCCAAATCTGCTTTCACAGTATCGGAGTCGAGTCCATCACAAATAGATGGCCTATGGATAATGGAGGGGATACCCATGAACAATCCAATTGGTTTTGAAGGTTTCATTCAAATCGCCATTGTCGTGAAAGACATTCAAAAGGCCGCGGAGACATGGGCCAAACTATTCAATGTTCCCGTGCCCGAGATCCGCAACAACCCGCCTTCCAACAATCCTGACCTGACATATCGCGGGAAACCCGCTTTTTACGGACTCAAGGTCGCGAACATACGGGTTGGCAGCTTTGTCATAGAGCTGCACGAACCTGACGAGCACGACAGCACTTTCCGCGAATTTTTGGACAAGCACGGAAATGGCGTGCATCATCTGGGCTTTCAGGTTGGTGAAAAAAGGGATGCCATTGTAGGCGAACTGGGAGAAATGGGCTATGACATGAGGACAATCGGCTTTTATCCTGGCAGCAGCTGGACCATTGTGGATACGGAAGACGATTTGGGCGTGAACCTGAACATCAAACCCAGGGCTTGACCTGCTTCCGGCACTCCGGCAGGCAGTTGTCGAATAAAAATCATCAGAAAAGGGGTATGTGAAAATGGCTGGAATCATTGACACGAATATCATCACACAGGTGGCCTTCATCGTGAAAGACATCGAAAAGACGAAGGTGAAGTTCGCGGAGTTCTTTGGGGTGGAAACCCCCGTCCATTTCGACGGGGGCAGATTTGAAGTGACCGGTACCACGGTGAAGGGCGAGCCCGCGCCGGATGCCAACTGCCTGATGGCTTTCTTCAATGCGGGTCCCAATGTCCAGGTCGAACTGATTCAGCCCAATGGCGTCTCCTCCACCTGGCAGGACTTCCTTGACGCGCATGGCGAGGGGATTCATCACATCGCTTTTGGCGTGAAGGGCATGGACAGCAAGGTCCTGTCCTGCGAAAACTTTGGAATGCAGTGTGTTCAGCGCGGAAAATATGGCAACGGAAAAGGCGAATACGTCTACATGGATGCCACCGAAGACCTGAAATGCCTCGTCGAGTTGCTGGAAAATTATTGACAGCTCGCAAAATCCGAACAATAACGGGTCGTTGATTCGTCATTGTTCACATGACAAGGAGATGGAACGGATGAACATGGTTGTAGTAGGAGCAACACAAGGACTTGGATTGGAGCTTGTGCGGAAATTCCTGGCAGAGGGTCATCAGGTTGCGGCAGGCGTTGTGGACCGGAAAACCCCCTTGGCGCTTGAAGAGCTGAGTGGGCAGTACGGCGAAAAGCTGATGGTGTTCCAGGCTGATGTGACGAATGAAAGCGAGATGATAGAGGGGGCGGCGCTCTGCACCGGGTTTTTCGGGGAGGCGGATGCGCTGTGCAACGTGGCCGGGGTTTTGCTGTCCGGCGACAGGGTGAACCTGATTCATCAGTGCGATGTGGCTGAGTTGAGGAAAACATTTGATGTCAATACCATTGGCGCTGTCATTGCGGCCAAATCCTTCTATCCAGTCATGAAAAAAGGTGGTAAAATCCTTACTGTCACCTCTGAAGGATCCGGCGTCAGGAACTGCGGCACCTGGGTGCCCTGCTATGGTTTGTCCAAAACAGCGGCCACCAAGATTTCCGGCATGTTCAACAAGGCTGTCGGAGATGTTGACTTCTACTCGGTTCATCCGGGCCGGATGAATACCGAAATGGGAAGAACCACGGCACAGATTGAGCCGTGGGAATCAGCGGAAGGCTTTTGCAAACTGATGACCGGTGAGACGCCGATATCCCGCAGCGAGTGGTATGTCAATTACAAGGGCGAGCCGATGGATGCCTGAACCAACATGCGTCCGGGGTGGAAATCTTCCCACCCCGGACGAATGCCAGCTTCATTCGAGTGCGAGATTAGGAGACCGCCATGTCGGACAAACGGATTAACAGCCATGAAATTGCGCGTATTGCCGGAGTTTCACGCAGCACGGTCAGCCGTGTCATCAATCAGGTTGGCAATGTGAAAGATGACACGCGTGAGCACGTGCTGCGCATCATCCAAGAGTATTCCTACATCCCGGATTATTCGGCCCAGCGCCTGGCAGGGAAACCTTCCAGCACGATTGGGCTTTTTTTCGCAGCCAACCGCAGCGAGTCAAGGATGAACGCCGAGGACCTGCTGGTAGACATCATGCTGGAGCGCATCATTGAAATTGCCTCGGACCAGGACTTTTACGTGCTGGCCCGCATTATCCGCGACACGACGAAAGACACGCACCAGGTCAAGATCCGTGAAATGTTCACGCAGCGCCGCATTGATGGCGGCATCTTCATCGGTTTCCCGAATCATTTTGCCCTGATTGAGGAATTGATTGCAGAGGGGCATGTCGTCGGCATCCTTGATCAGTGCATCCCCGGCCGGAACGAACCGAACCGAATCATCGTGAACTTTGACGACAATACCATGGCATTGGCGGTGGAGTATCTTTTCAGCATGGGGCATCGAAACTTCATCACGGTACTGGGGGATTCCCGCAGGTACAATGGTGCGCAAAAAGAATCCGCCTTTCGGCGGGCCATGAAAAATCTGGGGCTTCAGGTTCGGAAAGACTGGATTTTGTATGGCAGGTTTGAACGTTTGCAGGCGAAGTCCGAAATGAACCGGTTCCTCCTGCAATCAGCGGATTCCGGAAAAAAAGCCGATGCGAAGCATGCGGGGCAGAGGCCTACGGCCATCCTGTGCTGCAATGATGACATGTCTTTCGGAATTTTGGATGCGCTGCATGAAAATGGACTGCGCGTGCCTGACGATTACTCACTGATCAGCATCGATGATTCCTACATGAGCCGTTATACGACTCCGCCGCTTACCACTTTCCATGTTGATTTTGAAGAAATGCTCCGAAAACTCACGGAAAGCGTGATTGCATTTATCCTTCAGCCATCGGCGGATCACCGCGTCTTTGAATTCCCGAGTGAAATCGTGGAACGGGAATCATGTCGCCGCCTGATGCGGCAAGCCGGAGACTTGGGTTCCAAAAACGTTTCACAGGCCGCTTTGCAAGGAAAGAACAGGGAGACGACATGAAGAACTGCGATTCTTCCGCTTTCATTCCGATCCTGGATGGAAAAACACTTTCGGGCTGGCACGCGGTTCCCCGTCTGCCTGTGGCCAGGGTGCCCAGCGTGCAGGTGGCGGAACATGCGTGTTTGCGAACTCTGATCCATAAGCAGCTGAATGCCCACGATGTGCTTGATGGGAAAGCATTCGTCATGAATCGGAAGGAAGGACGGGAAAATGGGAAAAATCGTTTTCGGAATTGTCGGCAGTGGCTGGAGGACCGAATTTTTCCTGAGAGTTGCCAGAGAACTTCCGGATCTGTTTGAAGTATGCGGCGTTGTGACACGGAGCAGCGACAAAGGGAAAGAACTCGGGAAAACGTGGGGAGTCAGGTCCTTCGGAACGATCGACGCCATGCTGGCACAGACCAGCCCCGCATTCGTCGTAGTATCCGTTCCATGGGACATTGCACCGGTCGCCATCGGGGAACTGCACAGGCAAGGGATGGCCATACTGTCGGAGACTCCTCCGGCCCCTGACCTGAAAGGCCTTGTTGAAATCAATCGGCTCACGGAAAGCGGCGCAAGAATCCAGGTTGCGGAACAATATCATCTGCAGCCTTTTCATGCTGCTCGCATCGCGGTCGTGAACTCCGGCCGATTGGGGAAGGTCTCCCAGGTCCAGTTGTCGGTGTGTCACGGATATCACGCGATAAGCCTGATTCGAAAACTCCTTGGAATCCGGTTTGAAAATGCCAGGATAAGCGCCTCCAGTTTTACTTCACCGATTTCCGGGAGCCCGGATCGTGATGGAAACCTGAACGAGGAGAAAATGGAAGTATCCAGGCAGGTGACAGCACGCCTGGATTTCGGTGACAAATTGGGCGTGTATGATTTCGCGGATGCCCAGTACTTCTCCTGGATTCGGTCCCAGCATCTCCTTGTCAGAGGTGAGAAGGGTGAAATCAATGATGCCTCCGTGAGGTATCTGAAGGATTTTCGCACACCCGTCACATTCGATCTGAAAAGGGTGAATACCGGAGAAAATGGAAATCTGGAAGGGCTTCGCATGAAAGGCATCCTGGCTGGCGAGGAATGGGTTTATGTCAACCCATTCAGGCCGTGTAGATTAACCGACGACGAAATTGCGATTGCATCTTGCCTTCAAAAGATGGACCAGTATGTTAACGGTGGTGAGGAGTTTTACAGTTTGGCCGATGCTTCGCAAGATCATTATCTATCGATGATGGTCAATGAAGCGTTGGTTCAAAACACGACATTGGTTACGGAAAGACAGCCGTGGGGCTGAGTCATCTGCCCGGCTGCGGAATCCATGGTGCGCCGGGGTTTGGGAAAAACTGCAGTGGAGGTCCATATGCAATATGCTGGGAAAACTTGTGTCATCACCGGGGGGGCAAATGGCATCGGCCGCTGCCTTGTCGACACTTTCGCAAGGAAAGGGGCAGGGGTGGCTTTCATCGATACCGATGAAGCCATGGGGGAAGCGTTGACCAAACAATTGCGGACAAAGGGGTCCGACGTCCTTTTCTTTCATGGTGACGTCGCTTCGGAAGGTGCGCTGGATGCATTTGCAAAGGCGGTCATCGCCCGCTTCGGCGGGGTGGACTGCCTGGTGAACAACGCCTGCCTGAGCCGCCGGGGCATTTTGTCAGGATGTCCCGCAGAAGACTTCAATTATGTGCTTCGCGTCGGCGTTACCGCGCCATATGAACTCACCCGCCTTTTTCTGCCGTTTTTCCGACCGGGTGCAAGCATCGTGAATATATCATCCACCCGCGCGGTGATGTCACAGGCGGACACGGAGAGTTATTCAGCTGCCAAAGGCGGCATCTCCGCCCTGACCCATGCGCTTGCCGTAAGCCTGTCTCACCGGGTCCGGGTGAATGCGGTGAATCCCGGATGGATTGACACATCTGCCTGGCACGGCTTGCCCGGAGCCTTTGACGAACCGACTCATACCCCGTCAAGCACTTTTTACGATACTGACAGTCCGGAACCCGCCATCGCGGTTCCTGACGGTCCTTCCGCTGCCGATGTTTCCCAGCATCCGGCCAACCGCATCGGAAATCCCATGGATATCGCGCGCGCGGTCTTGTTCCTATGCAACCCGGACAACAGCTTCATCACGGGGCAGACCATCACGGTGGACGGCGGGATGACCCGGAGGATGGTCTATCATGGAGATGAAGGCTGGGATTATACGCCCAACCTTTTTACGCCTTGAGGAGGAACCATCCGGTGCAGTCGCCTTGAGGAGGAACCATCCGGTGCAGTCGACATGAGGAGGGAAACCGTGCGAAACATCATGCATCTCAACTTCGGGTGGAAGTACAGGGAAGCCTTCGAGGAGGCCTTCGTCGAGAACAGATTCGACGATTCCGAC
>CAZFWQ010000128.1:0-9765 GCA_964522755.1 uncultured Oscillospiraceae bacterium
TAGTAATAGTCCGTACTTTGTTGTGCAGTCCCCTCGTTTGGCGTGAAGTAAGTTACAGTTACAGGTAATGAGCAAGCCGGATTTATGGTTACTGTAAAATTAAAATTGCTTGTCCCGGCATTGCCTTCATTTTGTGAGATGTCATTCATCGTGACGCTTGAATCATCATTGAGGATGGTCATCGCGCCCTGGCTGTCAGCGACGGTCGCTCCTGTGACACCGGTAATGTTCATATAGAAAACTTCATCTGATTCGAGTGCGGTATCACCGAGGATTGGAACTGCCAACTCATAGGATGTCTGACCGGCCGGTATGGAATAGTTGGATCCGCCAGATACCATGTAATCACTCACGGCCAATGCTGTTCCGTCGGCAGTCGACCAGTTGAAAGCAACCGGCACACTTGTCGGATGGTCAAGTGAAACCGTAACGGTGGCAACGCTTGAGCTGCTATTTCTTTCGGCGACCGACACATCGCTGATGGACAACTGGGATGTTTTCAGGGCAATCGTCTGGGCAGCCCATTCTGTTGAACTGCCATATAGACCAGTGGAGTCCTTGGTTACTATGGCCGCTTTAACACCTGTTCCGGAAGCCGGCGCCCAGTACATGTCGCTCACTGCGATTTCCGGCCAGATAAGCGTGACGGCTGAATGGGTATCCATATGATAGTGGACTTCATCGCGCTCGGTCATGCCTGAAGGCGTACTGATGTCGTTCACCGGCATATAGGTGCCAAAGACAGTGACGATCCGATCATTGGAATAATAGGGATTGACGGATGGTGCTCCGATCGTGCTGCCATAAGGGACACTTCCTGCAGCCGCATCCGAAACGTCCACGGGCTGGACGGTATCCACCCCGGTATAGCGGGTGATGATGCCCGTGGCGTGGTAGCCATTCATTGTCTCATTGGCGGGTATCCCAAAAATATATCGGACAACCGATGCGGAAGTATCTCCAGCAACGGCGATTTTATAAAAAGTGGAGACTCTGATGCCATTGCTGTATGTCGCCCGGATAGGGATCCAGCCCTCGGGAGGGACGATCGCCTTGGAAGTGCTGTAACTGTGCCAGGATATGGCTGCCAGCATGAAATCTCCCACTTGCAGTCCATCAGGCTTGTTGATTGGCATGACCTGATCTGCCGGGACAGGCGGATCAACACCTTGAGGGCTGACCCCGGTTCCGCTTCCTCCCACGCTGATGACGGGTGTCGGTGCAACCAGGTCATCATTGACAATGGTGTGGGCATGGGTGGTGTTCCCGCCGACAATGGCACCTGTAGCGCCGGTAATGGTCAGGATGACGGTTTCATCGTTTTCATACAGTTTATCCTGCAGCGAATTGATATAAAGGTATCCGGTAGTGCTGCCGGCTGGAATGACGCACGGGCTGGCGGTCACGGTATAATCAGAGCCGGCTGTTGCCGTGCCGCTGATGGAATAATTCACGGTGACCGGGCTCTCCGCTGCAGAGGATAACACCACGCTTACCTGGCGGTTGGTCCCCTCCGTGTCGCTGCTTGATGCCGCCTGAAAATTTACGGCAGGCAAAGGTTTGAACGCGATGGTCTGAGTTACCCACCACACGCTTGGGTTGGTTGATCTTCTGGGCATGTCGCAAGTCCTTGTGCCCGTGTCACCTTTACTTGCCTTTGTCCAGTTGTAGGCGGCCATGCTGGGAGGGTCATAGGCACCGCTGCCAGGATAGGCGGGAGCCCATTCATACAGCGGATTTAGAGGCGGGGTGTATGATCCTTCAACAAAATTTGAACTTGCAAGGGCAGTGTAACTGCCAAAAAAGTTGATCACGATGTCATCGTCATAGCTGGTGGTAACGCTTGGAGCTGTTGCAGTTACCAACACAGCGGAACCGTTGCCCTGGTTATCGGCAGAAACATCAACCACATGGTTGATATCCACCCCGGTAAGGCGGGTAATGCTGCCGCTGGTATTTACATAATCTGAGTTCCAGGTATAGCTTGTCGGTTCACTGGCACCTGCAATCTTGTAGTAGGTCACCATATCGTAATAGTGGGGCTGATGCGCATTGGTCGTCCGAATCAGATGCCAGCTGCCGTCGGGAGGCGTCACATTTACGTCGCTGAGGGCTGTGCCCGCCACAATGCAGGCTACCAGCGTGTCGCCTGCCACGGTGCCGCCTGGTTTGCCAATGGTGACCGAGTAAGCTCCCCCGCTGCTCGCCGTCGTGGAGGCGCCGGTTGCGATGGCTGCATCGGATGTCACCGCCTGGCTGAACAGCAAGGACAAAATGATAAGCAAGGCGACGCAAACCTGTATCAGTGGCTTTCCCATCTTTTGTGTATGCATCATTGTCTTAGTAATCATTTCCTGACCGCCTTTCAAACGAATGCACTTTGCTGTTGGTACTGAAAATCTTGAAATGCCTGTTTGCCTTGATAGTTTGCGTTTCATATGTAAGCCTCCTTCAAGTGCAATACATTCAAATGATCCTTTATCACATCCAGTAGGCCTTGCATTGACAACTCCCGCAGTTGCCGACCGACCCACAGCTTGACAATGTTTGTATCCGGGCTGATACCGACGAGCAGGAGTTTGGGACAACTTTCAGACAATGAAAAAATAGATTCCATGTGTGGTGTTTCAAGGTCGAACATGATTGCGTCGGGTTTCATAGCTTCCAACCCCCGGACATCTTCTGGAAGAGCTAGCCTCGTCAGTTCATAATGGCCACTGTGAAGCAGGCTTTCTCCGATCACACCGAGAATCAGGGAGTTTCCCAGAATGATTATATGCGGTCGTTTCTCCATGATTTCCACATTCCTTTCCCCCTTCTTTCGTCATTAGGGTATCAGCATCAGAATCTCGCTACACTCGTAAAAGTGACAAAAAAGTGACAGTCGTTTGACTGTCACTTATACCAGACAGGGACTGTCACATGCGACAGTCCCAATGCTGACAGATACTTTAGGCAGCATCAAGAAAAGAACGGTAATTATGTATTAATTGTGAAATGCGCCGGCTTCTCGTTTTCCGATGTGTCCTCATCAAAGCAAATCCTGTTGCGCCCGTTTTTCTTGGCCATGTACATCAGTTTGTCCGCGCGTTTCAGCAATTCTTCCGGTGTGTCACCCCTGTAGGCCGCAACCCCGGCACTGATGGTGATTTTTATTTTATTGTCAGTCACTTCCAGGTCCGTGAGTACGTTCTTGATTCGGTTTGCAATGGATATGCCGCTTCCCGAGGGGGCATCGTAAAAAACGACGGAAAATTCATCGCCACCTTGTCTGGCCGCAAAATCCCGACTTCTTATGCAGCCTTTCATTCTCATCGCCATCTCCTTGAGAACCTCATCGCCCGCCATATGTCCGTAGGTGTCATTGACGACATTGAAGTAATCGACATCAAAGCTCATGAGGTAAAGATGCTTGTATTCAATTCCGGTTTCAAAGGTTTTGTTCAGGTGGTCAATCAGATATCTGTAATTGTACAAATCCGTCAACCCATCTACGTTCGACTTGTCATAGAGTTCGGAGAAAATGGTGCTGTAAGGTTCGTGCATGCACTCCACGACGATGGAATCATAAAGTATTGAGAATCCCACCAACCTGACGACATGTCCAATGAAGTTCTGAATCCCGTAAACATCACTGTATAGGCTGAACATGAATCCAGAAATCAAAAACAGAATCATGGCCAGACGGATTTCTCCGAAATGCTTGTTTTTCAACAGCCCTCTATTTTTATAAAGAATCAGGAGGCACACCACATATATGGCCATGATGACATATTCGTTGAATTTCTTGAAAGGGGTGAGTCCGGTGCCATCAACAAAGCAATCGGGAAAAACACGGATGAAGCAGGACAATGACATGAGGGTGCCAACCGCGACATTCATCCAGTACACAAGCCGGGTGTCCATCCTGTGATTCAGGTTGAGTATCGCCGTCAGGAAGCTGAATGCAAGAAAATAGCTGAGGATGATCCACAATTGCGTAGGCAGGTTGGCATCATATCCCGGGATGATATTCATGCCCTTGTATGTGAAGGTGTGCAAAAATGCAATTAGGGAAGCAACAAGCACTCCGGGACCCAGGGACACGAAAAAAATCTTCTTCACAAATTTTCCAGAAATTTCAGATATTGTATAGATCATCATCCCGATCAGGATCGAAGCAGATTCGACAAGAATATGAAACAAAAGGTAATTGTATCTGGATATCGCGTACAACGGGGGAATGAGAAGCAATATAAGCAGATAACGCAAAAAACGGTTCTTCATGCAGTGTGCCCTTTCGTCTTAATTTATCGGGGGATATAAAACAAAAGACCCTGAAATGACGGCTTTCATGCGCGGATGTACGGTAAAAACGCATCGCTACTGTAAAGTTATACCCATATTGCATAGTCATAAACACGCATCCGGAAAGGATAGGTCCCGGAGGACGACGGGTCTCTGAGGATGACAGGTCCCGTAGGACGACGGGTCTCTGAGGATGACAGGTCAGGAGGATGACATTGACAGTTCTGCGACTGCACCGCTATACTGGAATCAAGCTTCCGGAACTGGCGGATCAGTGGGCAACCACAGGGGACCGGACGCAGCAACGGAGTCGACCGCCTGGGCATGGAGGACATGGCCTGGGTTTTTTTATGTCAACTCAGGACCCTCTCCGAAACAAGTGGCCGGGAAATCACGAACCGGGGAGGCAGAATCATGGAACAGGCAGCATGGCATGGCTTCAAATCCGGTCCATGGAAGGATGATATCGACGTCCGCGATTTTATTCAGCATAATTACCAGCCTTATGAAGGAAATGAGTCCTTCCTCTCGCCGGCCACGGAGCGGACGCGTGAACTGAACGACAAATATAAGAAACTGCATGCGGTTGAACTCCAAAAAGGCGGGGTTTTGGACATCGACACCTCGACCGTTTCATCCCTTCTGAACTATCCTGCCGGATACCTGGACAGGGACAATGAACTGATCGTCGGCCTGCAGACCGGGATGCCGCTCATGCGCAGCGTCAATCCGTTCGGCGGCATCCGCATGGCAGAGAAGGCCTGCAGGGATTATGGCTACGAGTTGTCCGAATCTGTCCGCGACCTGTTCCATTACCGTACCACTCATAACGATGGCGTATTCCGCGTATATACCCCGGAAATGATGGCTGTCCGCAAAAGCGGGGTCATTACCGGGCTTCCCGATGCCTATGGACGTGGCCGGCTCATTGGCGATTACCGTCGCGTGGCCTTGTACGGGGTCGATTTTCTGATTGCGGAAAAGGAACAGGACAAGCTGGACCTTGGCAGGCAGGATATGACCGAGGAAAACATCCGGCTCAGTGAAGAGGTTTTCAGGCAGATCGATTTTCTGGACAAGCTCAAGAAAATGGCTGCGCTTTATGGCCATGATATTTCCGGACCGGCGTCGACCGCACGCGAGGCGATTCAATGGCTCTATTTCGGCTACCTTGCCGCCATCAAGGAACAGAATGGCGCCGCCATGTCACTGGGGCGGACAGGCACTTTCCTGGATATATACATCGAGAGGGATCTTGCCGCCGGCACCATTGACGAATGCGGCGTCCAGGAACTGGTGGACGACTTCGTCATCAAGCTCCGCATGGCCCGCCAGCTCCGTACGGCCGAATACAACGAGCTTTTCGCAGGGGATCCGCTCTGGGTGACCGAGTCCGTCGGAGGCATGGGGGAGGACGGCCGTACTTTGGTCACCCGGACCTCCTTCCGGTTCCTTCATGTTCTGCGAAATCTGGGTCCGGCCCCGGAACCCAATATGACGATTCTCTGGTCAGCCGGCCTGCCGCCTGCATTCCAGGCATACTGCGCAAGGCTGTCCATCGATACGGACGCCCTGCAGTATGAGAATGACGACCTGATGAGGCCGCGTTTCGGCGACGATTACGCCATCGCCTGCTGCGTATCTGCCGGACGCGTCGGCAAGGACATGCAATTTTTCGGAGCGCGCTGCAATATCGCCAAGGTCCTGCTGATGGCCCTGAACGGCGGGCGCGACGAGGTCACCGGCATACAGGTCGGTCCCGCAGGAGAGCCGGTCGGAGAAGGCCCGCTCGTTTACGGCGATGTCATGCGCCGTTTTGCGGAATACCGGCAGTGGCTCTGCAGACTGTATGTCAACACCATGAATGTGATTCACGCCATGCATGACAAGTATGCATATGAAAAAATCCAGATGGCACTTCACGATACCTGCGTGAACCGGTCCATGTCCTTTGGCATGGCCGGACTCTCCGTAGCCGCCGACTCGCTCAGCGCCATCCTCCATGCCAGGGTCACGCCAATCCGCGATGCGCGGGGCCTCATCGTCGATTTCGAAACGGAAGGCGAATTCCCTTGCTTTGGCAATGATGACGACCGCGTCGACATGATCGCGCGGGACCTTTGTACTGATTTCTACAACGAGCTTTTAAAAACCCCTTGCTATCGCGGCGCGCATCATACCCTGTCGATTCTTACGATCACATCGAATGTGGTGTATGGCAAAAAAACAGGTTCGACGCCGGATGGCCGCCGAAAGGGCGAACCTTTCGCGCCTGGCGCCAACCCAATGCATGGCCGTGAAAAGGAAGGCATGCTCGCGGCACTGAATGCCGTCGCAAAGCTGCCCTATGACTGCTGCCGGGACGGCATATCATGCACGATGACAGTCACCCCCGACACCCTCGGTGACAATCCGGCCACCCGGACGGTCAACTTGATTTCGCTTCTCAACGGATATTTTCAGCAGGAGGCACATCATCTGAATGTGAATGTCCTGAATCGCGAACTGCTTGAGGATGCAGCCCTGCATCCTGAAAAATACCCTGAACTGACAATCCGGGTATCCGGCTACGCCGTCAACTTCAACCGCCTTTCACCTGAGCAGCAGCGCGAGGTCATCGCCCGGACATTCCACGACCGGCTTTTCATTTAGATTCAGAACGCGACAAAGGGAAGGATCTGGAGAGACGAAGACGCAGGGGAAGAGGACTGCGGGAACGAAGGCGTGAAACGAAGGAAGACAGGCAAAGGGAGGCAATCCAATTGAACGAAGACGCCGGGCAAGGGGAGGCAATCCAATTGAACGAAGACGTCGGGCAAAGGGAGGCAACCGGCTTCCTGCATTCATACGAGACACTCGGCGCCCTTGACGGCCCGGGACTCCGTCTTGTCGTCTTCATGCAGGGATGCCCGCTGCGCTGCCGATATTGCCATAATCCGGACACCTGGCATCTCGGTGGGCCGGCCGGCCTCACTGCCGCCATCGGAGATGTTGTCGGGCGCGCAAGGCGCATGAAGCCATATTTCGGCAAGTTCGGCGGCGTCACGCTGTCCGGCGGAGAACCTCTTTCCCAGCCGGAATTCCTGCTCGCCCTCCTGACCGCCCTGCACCGGGACGGCATTTCGACAGCGCTGGACACAAGTGGCTGGGCTTTGCTGGAAACGGCAAGGCTGGAGGCCATCCTAACCATGACGGATCTGGTCCTGCTGGATATCAAGCACCCGGATCCGGACGGCTTCCGCTGGCTGACAGGCCAGCCGATCGGGCCGCTGCTGGCGTTTCTGGCACAATGTGCCCGGATGGGAAAGGACCTTTGGGTGCGCCAGGTCATTGTCCCCGGATGGAATGACAGCTCAGACCAGCTTGCCGGAACCGTCAAGCTCATTCAGGAATACCCCGGGCTGCGGGTCCGTCGGTGGCAGCTGCTTCCCTATCATGCGCTTGGCCGGGCAAAGTATGGGCAGATGGGCCTTCCCGAGCCGTTTCCCGGTGTTCCGGCCATGCCCTCCGTCGAACTGGCGGATCTGCAGGCCACGCTTGACTTGCTTGTGCGTGAAGCCGACCTGATATACAATTCCCTTGATGGACCGTCTTGCAGCCCGAAGTACGATTTCAACCCCTGATGGAGGTGCGTCATGGATGAGAATGCTATGAAAATGTTGTCCGCATGGAATCTGAAAATGGCTGCAGAGGACAGGATCCCACTATGGGAAGCGGGAAAAGTGCCGGACTTTCGTGAGGAGTACGGTCAGCGTGAACCGTCAATCGTTGCTTTCCTGCCTAAGGGCCGGCCGGGTGAAACCGTCGTGCGGCGTGGGGCCATGCTGGTTTGCGCCGGGGGCGGTTTTTCCATCAAGGCGCCTCATGAGGGCTGGCCCATCTGCGACTGGCTCAATCAAAACGGCATTGCGGCTTTCCTTCTGGATTACCGGCTCTTGCCATACCGGCTGCCAACCATCATCGGAGATGCAAAACGGGCGATGCGCGTCATCCGGCACCATTCGGCGGAATGGAATGTCAATCCGGACAAGATCGGAATTCTTGGATTCTCGGCAGGGGGTCAGATCACTGTGTCTGTCTCCACGCTTTTTGATGAAGGCGACCCACATGCGGTCGATCCGGTTGAACGCGCCTCCTGCAGGCCTGACGTACAGGTGCCCTGCTACCCCGCCATCTCCCTGATAAGCCGTGACGGCGGGGAAGAGGGATGGAAATCCTGGGTCAGTTCCCTGTTGGGCCCGGAGGCCACGGCGGATCTGGCCCTGATGTATTCAACGGAGTTGATGTATTCAGCAGAGCGCAACGTCAGGGAAACGACCCCGCCGGCTTTCCTCTGGGGAACCTGTGACGATTTCCTGTATGAATTCTGGCCGCCTTATCTGGCCGCCCTGAAAGAGAAGGGGATTTCCTTCGAAAGCCATATCTTTTCGAACGGACCGCATGGAATGGGGTTGGCGCCCGATCATCCGACAGCCTGCGCCTGGCCGGATCGCGCCGCCGCATGGCTGAAACTCCAGGGATTCTGACATCACGGAAAAAGGCCGGCCCCCTTGTGCTGGGTGCCGGCGGGTCCATCACGGGTACCCGAAGTGAATCGTGAAGGCCGGCCCTGCTTTCGCGGGGGTGCCGGCCTTTTCGCTTCCTGCGAAAGGACTTGGGATGATTCGCATACAAAACCCAACGCTGCCCATGGAGAATCCTGAGCACATGTCGGCATTTATTTTGTATTTGTTTTGCATTTATTTTTGTATTAATTTTGGTACGACATATTGTTTTTATGTGATATGATAAGTTTTTATTAAGGAACAATCAGCATTTTTGATTTAGGGGTGCCATTGACTACTACGCTGGCATTGTGGTAATGTGAGTAAACACATGAAAATGCTTGACAAGGAGGGCTTCGACATGAGCCATGGACCATCGACAGAATGGAAAAAGGACACATCGTCTGCTTACAAGTCTCGACTGGGTGTCTGGATGTTCCTCGTTTACGCTGTTGTCTATGCCACCTTCATCACGATGAACGTGGCCGCCCCCGCCATGATGCGCGCGGATGTGGGAAGCCTGAACGTCGCCATCCTCTTCGGGTTCGGACTCATCATCCTTGCCGTCATCCTCGCCTTCATCTACAATTTCTTTTGCTCGCGCGCCGAACGCAAGGCAGGACAGGGGGAAGCATGAATTACGTCGCATCGCCATGGGCTGTCGCCATCTTCATTGGTTTTGTCGTTTCAGTGCTCCTCATCTCGTATCACTTTGCCAGGAAAACCCGTTCGGCCTCAGCCTATTTCACGGCGGGAGGCTCCATCCACTGGTCGGTCAACGGCATCGCCTTCGCGGGAGACTACCTGTCGGCGGCCTCATTCCTCGGCATCTGCGGGATGATCGCCACGTACGGCTATGATGGATTCCTGTATTCCATCGGGTATCTCGCAGGATGGATCGTCGCCCTCTTCGTGGTGGCCGAACCCATGAAAC
>CAZFWQ010000129.1:0-9736 GCA_964522755.1 uncultured Oscillospiraceae bacterium
CCCCCCACATGCACCATTGTTTCGGCCTCTGCGCGCGAACCCGCCCCGATGTCGATGAACATCCTGTCCACCTTCAGGTCCTTCATGGATTCCATTTTTTCTTCATACCATACCGTGCCGGTTGTGCCGCTCTCGAAAATCACCCGGGCACCCAGTGCAATATGCGGATAAACGCCTCCCACAGTGCCAAAGCGCAGGAACCCCTTTTCATCGACATAAGTGATGAGGACTCCGATTTCGTCCATATGCGCGGCTAGCATGATTTTCAGGCCGCTGCCTTTTTTCACGGCAATCAGGTTGCCGAGGGGATCCGTTCGGATCTCGTCCACATACCCGGCCAGCAAGGGTTCGATGACATCGCGGACATTCTGCTCGTTCCCCGAGGGACCGAATGCCTGGGCAATGGTGCCGATCATCTCAATCAGATTCTCATTGTTCATGTTTTCATGTCCTCCATGTGTGATTGTGTGCTTGGTGCCGCCCGCATGACGACACTGCCGCTTAAATCCGCGTTCTCTGCAGCAGACCAGGCCACTGGCCACCTCAGCGTCAAGTCCTGGAAAAGAACTCGGGCAGCCTTGTCAATACGGCCGCAGACAAACGCTTCATTCCTTCAAAATCATCCCGGTCCATGACGGAGACGGGCGTATGTATGTACCGGCAGGGAACGGCCATCGTGGCCACCCTGACACCTTCGCCGCTGCCCTGGATGCGTCCCGCATCCGTCCCGCCGGACAATGTCTGTTTGAACTGGTAGGAAATTCCTTCCATTTCTGCTGTTTCCACGATAAAATCCACGAACGGCCTATTGCTGATGACCGCCCTGTCCATGATGGTCAAGGCGGGTCCCCTGCCAAGCCAGGTGCTCATGAGGTGCTCCTTTGTGTCCGGAACATCATAGCAGGTGGTTCCTTCCAGGATGAGGGCATAGTCCGGCATCACGGCAAAAGAGGCTGTCTTGGCCCCCTTCAGCCCGATTTCCTCCTGAACCGTGAAACATCCGTACACGTCAAAAACATATCGCTCCTGCAGAAGCCAGGCCAGCACGGCGCAGCCTGCCCGATCGTCGAGTGCTTTCGCCATCAGCTTGCCGTCGCCGAATTCCACCGGTTCATAATCGAAAACCGCGCGGTCCCCGGGTTTCACCATTCCTTCGGCTTGTGCCTTGTCGGCTGCGCCGATGTCGATGCGCAAATCCTTGACTTTCACGGCACTTTTCCTGTCGGCGGCTGATTGAAGATGTATCGGCTTCGTGCCGATGACGCCCGGCAATCCGTCCGGCCCGACCTTCAGCCGTTTTCCAACCAGGATGCGCGGATCCAAGCCGCCCACGGCACGGAAGCGAAGCAGTCCCATGTCCCCGATATTTGTCACCATCAGGGACACTTCGTCCATATGGGCTGCCAGCATCACGCGGGGACCGCTCCCGGTGCCTTTTTTGAAAGCGATGAGGTTTCCGGCCGCATCCGTGCGGAGATCGTCGACAAACGGGCGGATTGTCTCCGCCAGCTTTTCACGAACCGGGCCCTCGTCTCCCGAGCCACCACTCAGGCAGGTCAGCGTTTTCAGCAGTTCATACGCGTTCAGCCGGTCACGTGTGTTCAATTGTTCACACGCGCTCAACTGTTTATCCGAATTCAGCAGTTCATCCCCATTCAGACGTTCATCTCCGCTCAACATGCACCCACCCCCTCCTTCGCCTTCCACGGTCCCGCCGCGATGTAGCGCGCCGCCAACTGGGCAGCGCCCATCACGTCATCAAGCGAGATGGTCTCGACCGTCGTATGCATGTACCGACAGGGAATGGAAAGCAGCAGCGTGGGGATACCCTCCCGCGCAACAGCCAGTGCCGCGGCTTCGGTTCCCGTGTCTCCGGGTTCCGGATCCAGCTGGACGGGAATGCGCTCACGTTTCGCCAGTTCAATCAGTTCCCTTGTCCGTGCGGCGTTGACGACGGGGCCGATGGCCACGGCAACCCCCTTGCCAAGTGGAAACTGGTCGTCCGGGGGTGCGT
This sequence comes from uncultured Oscillospiraceae bacterium, assembly GCA_964522755.1. Lineage (GTDB taxonomy): Bacteria > Bacillota > Clostridia > DSM-8532 > DSM-8532 > JAEWSN01. The sequence goes on from CAZFWQ010000129.1 coordinate 2,015, forward strand.
CCGGCATGTCGGCATGGCACACATCGATGACAATCCCCAAATCCGGCGCTTCAGAAAAAGCCGCGCCGACCGCGCCGCGCAGGCCCACTTCCTCCTGGACCGTGGCCGCCACGACGACATGGTCCGCATGACGCAGGCCGGAAAGAACCTGCAGCATTTCAAGCAGCATGGCCACGCCGGCCCTGTTGTCCATTCCCTTGCATGCCATCCTGTTGTTCTTCAGTTCAACGACCGGAAAGCGGAAGCCCGCCACATCCCCCACACGGACGAGGGCCTTTGCCTCTTCGCCGGAAAACCCGATGTCGATGCGGAGTTCATCCATTTTCACGGCCTGGTCCATTTCCTCTGCGGAAAGCAAGTGGGGCGGCTTGGCTCCTATTACGCCATACAGCGTTTCGCGGCCAAAAACCGTGACTTCCTGGGCAGGGAGAGATTTCGGATCGATGCCGCCCATGGAAGAAAAGCGGAGGAAGCCGCTGTCTTCGACGCCTGTCACGACAAGCCCGATCTCGTCGTAATGAGCGGTTACAAGCACAGTACGCGGATTTTCCCCCTCACCGCGGCAGGTTCCGAACACATTGCCGGACCGGTCCGTCCGCACCTCGTCGCATAAAGGTTCAAACAGCGCGGCAATCCGTGACGCGGCGCCATGCTCCCGGCCGGTGACAGCCGTGATGCCGCAGAGGATTTTCAAGTATTCGCCACAGTTCATGATTCTCCTTCCTGATGCCATGCCCCTACCTGACCGTATCAGCGCAGCGGGCGCAAAGTGTCGGGTGTTCGGCATCCTTGCCGACGGAAGGGGAGTAGTTCCAGCACCGTTCGCATTTTTCCCCATCGGCGGGGAGTATGGACACCACAACCGGCCCGTCGCCCGGCAGGACTTCCACCTGAGAGCAGATGAACACGGTGGGCAGCTGTTGGATATTTTCCAGAAGGAGATCAAATGTGGCGCCTGACGCGGCAAGCAGTACTTTCGCCTGGAGGGATTGGCCAATCTCCTTGCGGTTGCGGGCTTCCTCAAGTGCCTTCAGGACCGCAGCGCGAACATCCAGCATTTTATCCCACCGGTCTGCCAGCGTTTCGTCCGACCATTCGGGATGCGGTACCGGCCAGTTGTTGAGCTGGATGCTGTCCGCGTTGTCACCCGGCGCATGGGGCATGTACTGCCAGATTTCCTCGCAGGTGAAAGGCAGTACCGGCGCCAGAAGCCGCACCAGCGTGTCAAGAATGGCGTGCATGACAGTCTGGCCGGAGCGCCGTTCGAAGGAGTCTGCCCTGGACGCATACATGCGGTCTTTCGTCACATCAAGGTAGAAGCTGCTCATGTCTACGACGCAGAACTGGTGGATGGCATGCGACATGGTATGGAAATCGTAATCTCCGTAGGCATTCGCCACAGTCTCCATCATCATGTTCAGGCGCATCATGGCCCAGCGGTCCACATCCGGCATCTCGGAATGCGGCACCGCATCAGCGGCCGGATTGAAGTCCGGGATGTTTCCGAGCAGGAACCGGGCGGTGTTGCGGATTTTCCGATAGCTTTCCGCTGTCTGCTTGAGGATGTCGTTGGAAACACGGATATCCGTCTTGTAATCGGAGGTGGCTACCCAGAGACGCAGGATATCCGCGCCGTACTGCTTGCAGACGTCCAGCGGGTCGATTCCGTTTCCGATGGATTTTGACATTTTCCGGCCCTGGCCGTCCACGACATAGCCATGTGTCAGCACTTGCCTGTACGGAGCCCGGTTGCGCGTTGCGACGGACGTGAGCAGGGACGACTGGAACCAGCCTCGATGCTGGTCGCTGCCCTCCAGGTACATGTCCGCAGGAGAACCCAGTTCCGGACGGGTTTCCAGAACAGCCGCATGGGAGGATCCGGAATCGAACCAGACGTCCATGATGTCCGTTTCCTTGCGGAACTCCGTTCCGCCGCACGGACAGGAGTATCCCGCGGGAAGAATCTCGGATGCCTCCTTCGCGAACCAGGATGTCGACCCTTCACGGGCGAACATTTCCTTTACGGCCGTGATGGTGACGTCATCGATGATTTCCTTCCCGCAGTCTTTGCAGTAGAAGATGGGAATCGGGACGCCCCAGGTTCTCTGGCGCGAAATGCACCAGTCGTGGCGCTCTCCGACCATTTTGGTTATGCGTTCCTCCCCCCAGGCCGGTATCCAGCGGACGGTCTTGACGGCTTCGAGGGCTTCCGCACGAAAAGTGTCTATGGAAATGAACCACTGTTCCGTGGCGCGGAAGATGATTGGCTCCTTGCAGCGCCAGCAATGCGGGTACTGGTGCTTCAGCCCTTCATCCGCGAACAGCAGGCCAAGCGTCCTCAGCTCCTCCAGAATGGCTCCGTTTGCCTTTTTATAATACAGGCCGGCGAACTTGCCCGCATCGGCCGTCAGAACACCATGGTCATTCACAGGAACCAGCACTTCGATTTCCGGATATTTCTTGCATACCTCGAAGTCCTCCACACCGTGCCCGGGGGCCGTATGGACGCAGCCCGTGCCGGCATCGAGGGTGACATGGCTTCCGACGATGACGAGGGAATCACGATCCAGGAATGGATGTCGGCAGACAACGCCTTCAAGTTCGGACCCGGCAATCTCGCCGAGCACGGTCCAGGCGGTACGTCCTCCGGCCTTCATGACCGCATCGACCAGTTCTTTCGCAATGATGACTTTTTCGATCCCGGTATCCACCACCACGTAGACAAATTCAGGATTCACGGATATGGCCATGTTGCCGGGAAGTGTCCAGGTGGTGGTGGTCCATATCATGACATACAGGTCGGCAAGGCTGCCGGCGATGGTGGAAAGCTTCCCGTTGTCCGTTTTGACAGGGAATTTCACATAGATGGACTGACTGTGTTTCTCCATGTATTCGATTTCAGCTTCAGCCAGCGCCGTTTCACAGCTCGGGCACCAATACACGGGACGAAGCCCCTTGTAGATGCAGCCGCGCTTGGCCATCTCTCCGAACACCTCGATCTGCCTGGCCTCGAAGGCGGGCTGCAGGGTCACATACGGATTGTCCCAGTCCCCAACGACACCTAGGCGCTTGAACGCCTCCCGCTAGACATCCAGGTATTTCAGGGCGATTTCACCGCATGCCTGTCTGAAGACAACGGGACCCACTTCATGTCGTTTCAGTCCACGTTCCTTGATGGCCTTCTGCTCGGTGGGCAGCCCGTGGGTATCCCAGCCGGGAACATAGGGTGCGAAATACCCGTTCATGTCGTAGTAACGGACGATGATGTCCTTGAGCACCTTGTTCAGCGCCGTTCCCAGGTGGATGCCGCCATTTGCGTAGGGCGGCCCGTCGTGCAGGACGAAGCGCTTCCCCGTATGTCGGTTGCGCTCGAGCCTTTTTTGATAGATACCCGTCTTCTGCCATTGTTCCAGCATGGCCGGCTCCTTTTCGGGCAGCCCTCCGCGCATTGGAAATTCAGTGACCGGCAGGTTCAGTGTCTTGCTGTAATCAATCGCCATGACATCTTCCTCCTGAAAGCATGACAAAGCCCCCCGTCCGTTGGGACGAGAGGCTTTTCTCGTGGTACCACCCAAATTTGGAGCCAAAGCATACTTTGGTTCCGTCTTTGCCGGAGATAACGGTCCGTGCCGGAATGTCCTACTGGTGCCGATTGCTGCAGCATGTTCGGATAACTGCTTGCGGAGGATATCCATCCGTTTTCCCGCGGGTTTTCACCAGACACCCGTTCTCTGCAGGGATTTCACGGCCGGACGTGTTCCGGTCTGCGCATTTTCAGGAAATGCCTGCGGCATCTCCCCTGTATCGTATGTTTCATTATACATTCGCCATTTTCACACTGTCAAGCCGCGGAAGACCCCGGCTGCGTCTTCTTGCTGCGCTGTGCAAGACTGCTACCTGGTCATTTCCATGAGGCGCGTCTTCAGGTCGTTTTCCATGACCTTGAGCTCAGACTCCACCATCGAGCGTTTTGTCCGTCCTTCAGATTGAATCTTTATGGTTTCCTCCAGGGTGGAGATCAGGTCGGTATTCACTTTTTTCAATGTTTCAAGTTCCACCAATCCACGTTCATTCTCCCGGGCCACCTGAATGGATCCGGTCTTGAGCATCTCCGAATTGCGCGTGAGCAGATCGTTCGTGGCATCCGTCACGCTGCGTTGGAGCTTCAGCGCGTCCTGCTGGCGAAGCAGGGTGATGGCGATGACAATCTGGTTCTTCCAGAGCGGGATGGTATTGAGGATGGAACTTTGGATTTTCTCCACCAGCATCTGGTCGTTACTCTGGATCAGGCGAATCTGAGGTGCCGTCTGAATGGAAATCATCCGGGTGAGTTTCAGGTCGTGGACCTTTTTCTCGAACCGGTTGATGAGGTCCATGGCATCCTTCACCTTCTGCGCATCCATGGCGTCGCCTGACTTCACAGCCTGTTCACGAAGGGCGGGAAGCACCTTGTTGTTGAGTTCCTGCAATTTCAACGTGCCGGCCATGATGAAGACGTCAAGTTGCTTCAGGTGTTCCAGGTTCTTCACATACATGATGTCAAGCATGGTGATATCGCGTATCAGCTGCACCTTGTTCTTCTCAAGCGAATCTATGATCTTCTCGATGGAGACGCTCATTTTGTCGTACCGGTTCACGAACTTGCGCGCTTCGGCCTTGAAACCGCCGAATATCTTTGAAAGATTAAACCCCTTGGCATTCGGATCAAGGCCTCCGGCATCCAGTTCCTGCACCCGTCCGAGCAGGTCCGTCAGTGCTTCCCCGACCTGGCCGCTGTCCTTGTTGCGGATCTGGTCGAGGATTGTATCCGAGAACCGTGACAGTTCGGTCTGTGCGGCGGTTCCGAAGGATATGACGGATTGGGAGTCCGTCACATTGATCTGGGCGGCCAGGTCCATGACTCTCTTCTGCTCATCCGGCGTCATTTCATTCCATTTGTTCACATCGTAATCGGAAGTCGCCTTGACGGCGGCTGATTGCGCCGATGCTGGGGCCGCCTGCGTGTTCGCGTTCGGATCCGGCTGCGTCTGATAATTCATATGATGCCTCCCACCCGTGGTTGTGTATTTGCCTGTGAATCGCCAGCTGCATTTTTCTAGAAGGAAGACCGTTTTGAATTGTTGACAAGGAATCCGTTCAATTGCCGGGGAAAGACCTGTTCGACTTATCCGGGCTGCTTTCGGGCGCTTTTGGAGTCTGGATGCCGGCTGTGCTTTCAAACACCTTGATTTCCGTATCGAGGTCCATGGCGTCATTTGCGAGCATCTTGTCCTTCTGCTGCAAAAAGGTCATGCGGATGTTGGCCAGGGATTTTTCGGTCCGTTCCAGCGTGGCGATGGCATCCGCGGGCATGGGCCGTGCCGTGGCGAGTTCAGCGTACTTGAGGATGATCTTGTGGGTGGGTTCCAGATAGTATGTGATGAATTGCTTTACGATGCGCAGGTCCCGCGGGTCGTCCCGGAGCATGCCAATGATGGAATCAGAGATGTTGCAGATGTCGTTGACCGCAAAGCGGATGTCGGTTTGCCCAAGCCTGTTGATGGCGGCCCTCATCTCGGCTGTGTACTTCCTGGCGCTGCGCGCGATGATTTCAAGGTCTCCGAACGTGACCCCTTCGAAAGCGACAGCCTTCGCACGTTCCCGTTTTCCCAGGGAAGAGCGGAGGGAGAAGAAAAAGACGAATCCAAGACCGGCGATGATCAGCGGCAGGAAAAACGGAATCGCAATGATTTTTGCCAGCAGGATGAGGCCCGCATAAAGGACAGCCACGCCGCCTATGACAGCGAGAACAGCCATCCATGTACTCTTTGAAGATGTCTTCTTATTCATAAACCCCTCTTGCCGGGATGAAATCCACCCCTTCTATTCTACTCTGTAAATGCGCTGTTCGCATAGTGAAAATCCAATAAATCATGAGCGCATCTACAGATCTTCCTGGTGATTCGCCGCGAAGCATGTAAAGTCTACCTTTCCCATTCAATGGATGTAAAGGGGCGCGGCCGCATGTTTGGTTCCCCTCACCATACGGGTTTGGCAGCCGGTTTGTCTCAGGCGGGACCCTGCGTGGAATCATCACTGTATTTGGATTCATGCTACACGTTTGAATTTGGATACATACGAAGAGGCAACATGCGTAGAGGCACTCTTCAATAAGGTACGGATCTGTGGTATGATCGCGCCGCAATACATGGAGGCACATGATGGAAGACAAAACCTTTGCACTTCTTGAAAAATTGCATATTGAACTGCTGGACACGAAAAAGCAGATGAACGATGCCAAAGAAGAAAGCAATCAGCGACTTGACAGGCTGGAAGGGCAATTGACCGTCATGGAGCAAGGGCACGGGATGAAGCTTGACGCTGCGCTTGATGGCTGCAGGCTTGTGTTTGAGAAACTGCAGGAGCATGACCTGCGTTTTGTCAGCCTTGAGGACAAGCTTCAGACACAGGAACTTGAAGTAAGGGTTACCAAGGGAAGCAAGAGCATAGCCGGTTAAGCGTTCCACTAATCAGTGTTGCATGACTTCATGAATTCAAAAAGGAATCGCAATGACATTTGGTCTGCCCAGCACCGGATTTGACTTTTTGACGTCAATCAGGATGCGAACCCGCACATATCCCGTTTCCACATTTCCCGTTTCTTCGTTGCCAGCCCATTTGTCCACAGGAATGTATCGTACACCGTCCCGGACTTCTGGTGGCAGGACCTCGACGGCCGAATAATAACGGTTTCGCATTTCCCGCACATCCGGATTGCCATACCCCGCGCCAAAAGCCGCCTGCAGCAAGTCTTTCCCGGCTGTCATCCGTACGGTTCCATCTGAAAGCCATTCCGGCAGAAAGGGGTTCCGGTGGGCGCAGACCCAGTCCAGCCGCAGCAAAGCCATTCCGATGTCGGCAAATGCCACTTCGACCTTCCCAACCGGTCCCTCTTCGCCTAATTCTACTGAAGCTGCTTCGCCATATCCGGCTGAAGCTGCTTCGCCATATCCGGCTGAAGCTGCTACGCCATATCCGGCTGAAGCTGCTACGCCATATCCGGCTGAAGCTGCTACGCCATTCCCTGCAGCCAGCGTTTCCTCAGACAAAAATGCATGCATGCACCGAAACAAGGCGTCGGAAGAAACGGCCCGCCCCATCATGCCCATCAGCCGCTGCTTGTCCGCCAGCTTTTCATACAGCGCAAATGCAGACCCATGGCGCGGCAGAAGCCATTGCATCACCAGGAGGAATCGGCCGCTGTTCGCATACCGTTCCAATGTTTCCTCCACATCCTTCAGCCGCAGCATTTCAGCCGGGGACAGCGCGGATGACGCGATGACCTCGTATGGGGGATAACCGCGCCGCACATAGCCCCACTTTTGCGCCTCACGCTCCAGGCGGGTTCCGCGCAGCAGTTTCAGGAAGCCAAGCTGAAGGTGATGCGGCCGAATCGCGGCGAGGCGGTCGAAAGATACGGCAAATTGCGAGTAACCTTCTCCTGGAAGACCTGCTATGAGGTCCGCATGCACATGGACATTTCCGTGGGCAATCACCTGCCGGAGCTTGTCGAGTGCCGATTCCACATCCATCCTCCGGTTAATCCGGGTCAAAGTGTCGGCGTGAGTGGACTGGATGCCTGCCTCTATCTGGACCAGGCCGGGGGGAAGATCGCCAAGCAATGAGATTTGTGCGGTGGAAAGAAGGTCCGGCGCCACTTCGAAATGAAAGACGATGCCACTG
>CAZFWQ010000130.1:0-2815 GCA_964522755.1 uncultured Oscillospiraceae bacterium
CCGCCAGCCAGATTGACGAGTGCCCTGGCCCAGTTCCGGACCGATTTCGCCACCAACTCGTCACGCTCCGCGATGCGGCCTGTCCGATCAAGCTTTTTGGCCTTGAGCAGTATCGGAAACAGGACAACAAGGTAAACCCAGAAGTAAATGAACCAGATAAGGGTGCGAATCATTGAACATCCCCCTTGCGGTATGCGTATGGCAGCCAATCCGAATGATATGCGGCCATTGTCTCATGTGCCATAATCAACATATCGGAAACGGCTTCAGTATCAGTGTCAACATCAGTATATACGCAGATGGGGCATTTGTGAATGTTGTGAGGGCTTTCGGTGAAATCCCTCCGCAGATGGGTAAGGTTATGTTGAAATCATTATGCGCAATGGGAAATGAATGGGCGCAATGGGAAATGAACCAGCGCAATGGGAAATGAACGCGAGCGAGGAGAAATCAATATGCCTGGATTATTCAGTGAATTCATCTTGAAAGACCTTCACTTGAAAAACCGGATTGTCATGCCGCCCATGTGCATGTACATGGCTGAGGATGGCCTGGCCAACGAATGGCATCTGGTGCATTATGCCACAAGGGCAGTTGGGCAGGCCGGGCTGGTGATTGTCGAGGCTACGGCCGTTTCACCTGAAGGACGGATATCGGCTGACGATCTGGGAATATGGCGGGATGACCAGATCCCGGGCCTGAAGCGGATTGCGGATGCCATCCACCGTGAAGGCGGGAAAATCGGCATCCAGCTGGCCCATGCCGGCAGAAAGTCCGGTGTGCCGGGCGTTCAGATTATATCCAGCACTGCGGACCGTTTCAGCAAAGACTATGAAGTACCGCACGAAATGGACGAAGAAGATATCCGCCGAATCACGAGCGCATTTGGCCAATCTGCGAAACGCGCACTGGAAGCCGGATTTGACCTGATTGAAATTCATGGGGCGCACGGGTACCTGATCAACCAGTTTTTGTCTCCTCTTGTCAATCGCAGGGAAGACGGATATGGGGCTCAGTGGAAAATCGCAGCCGTTTCCTTCGCGAAGTCATTTCAGCGGTGCGAAGGGAGTGGCCGGTGGAAAAACCCCTTGGGATTCGCATATCGGCCGAGGAGTACGCGGAAGGCGGGAACTCGCCTCTAGATGTCGCTGCTTTGCTGAACCTTGTTATTGCTGAAGGCGTTGACGTGGTCCATGTCAGTTCGGGGGGAGTAGTCCCCGGGGCGGTGGAAACATGGCCGGGCTATCAAATTCCCTTTGCGGAGATCATCAGGAAGGAAACCGGGCTGCCGGTCATTGGAGGCGGACTGGTCACTGAACCGCAGGCGGCAGAAGCGCTCATATTCGACGGTCGGGTGGACCTTCTGTTTCTGGGCAGGGAACTGCTCCGAAACCCTTACTGGCCCCTTCATGCGGCGCGTCGGCTCGGAATCGCCGTGGATTGGCCGGAACCTTATGAGCGGTCCCGCTTGAAATGACGGCTGCCTATCCATCATAAAATGATGACTGTTCAATCCGTGATGAAATGACGGCTGTCTGGCTGCGCATGCTCGCAAGGGGATGTGACGGCACAGTCAAAGACGTGGTAGAATGGAATCCAGAAAGCAAACACATGCGGGAGGACAGGCAATATGAAGAGAACAGCATTCAAGGCCGAGGGTACGAAAGTGGCCGGACCCTATTCGCAAGCCGTCGAGGCGGATGGCTGGGTATATCTGTCAGGACAGACTCCGATGGATTTCGAAACAGGGAAACTGATAGTCGCAGACATGGGAAAGCAGGCGGAGCAATGCTTTGCGAACCTGAAGCGCGTGGCGGATGCAGCGGGACTGACATGGGACAATATCGTGAAGGTCAATGTTTTCCTGACGGACATGAGCAAGTTCGCGGAAATGAATGCCGCATACGGCAAGATATTCGAAGCGCCCTATCCGGCCCGTACCACCGTCGCGGTGGCCGCGCTGCCCTTGGGTGCGGAAATCGAAATCGACATGGTGGCGCGCAGATAACGTTATCAGAGAAATGATGCCCAGTTTCGGGAACCGTGCAGGATTCTCATGATGATCACTTGTTTGCTTTTTTCATCTATCAGGTGGAAGACAAGATAATTCCTTACGGTCAATTTCCGGTAACCCCGCAGACGCAAGGGTTCATCAAGCACAAGTGGGCAAGATAAGGGAAAATCGCCCAGTAGCATGATTCTGTGTTCCAACTCGTCCATCATGTTTTCTGCGGTGGGTTGTACGGCCAAAACGGTTGCCGCGTATTGGGAAATGGCATCGAGGTCAGCTTCCGACAGCGGCGTGAACACGACGGCATATCGTTCATTCCGCATGCTTCCCTCTAAGTTTCCTGAAAACGCCTTCTCCGTCAAGGAGAGGGAAGCCGTCTGCCACCTGTATTTCCGCCGCAGCCAGTTTTCGGTAGACATCGGCCAGTGCGAATTGGCGTTCATAGGTTTCCATGCTCATGACAACCATGTCGCCGTATCCGTTTTTAGTGATATAGACAGGTTCTTCACTGACATGACAAAGTTCGGATATGCCATTCGTGTTCCGGAGATCCTTGATGGGGCGGATAATGGCCATGTGCTGCACCTCCAACGCGATGGAAGTCCTGCTGCCGCTTGAAAGGCGGAACTTCCGTATTTGGGCTGTGCCGGAAGAAATCGCGGCATTTGGGTTTCATCATCGCCCAAGTTTACGAAACCCTGAGATTAAGCAAATCGTGACATGATTATAGCATAATCATGTCACAAAAACAATCTGGAACTGCCATGAAGCTTGGAACTGCCATGAAGCCTGGAACTGCCATGA
>CAZFWQ010000130.1:2915-9710 GCA_964522755.1 uncultured Oscillospiraceae bacterium
CAATCTGGAACTGCCATGAAGCTTGGAACTGCCATGAAGCCTGGAACTGCCATGACATTTGGCATGCTTGAAATGAATGAAGTGGGACAGCGGGAGATAGGATGAGCATTGTCAGGGTAAACGGCATAAACAAGAAGTACGGCGAACGGGTGATTTTCCGGGATGCCAGCTTCAAGCTGGACGAAGGGGATCGCCTGGGGCTTGTCGGGTACAACGGAACCGGCAAGACAACGCTGTTCCGTATGATTCTCGGACAGGAAAAGCCAGATGCCGGCACGATTGAAGTCGATGATGGGATTGTCCTCGGATATTTTTCTCAATTCTCCTCCCTTGACAGTGAAAAGTCGATTTTCACCATCCTTTCCGGCATGTTTGAGCACATCCATGACATGGAACGCGAACTGGCGGACATCGCGATGCGCTTCGAGTCGGTGGACGAACAAGGGATGGCTTCCCTGCTGAATCGCCAGACGTATCTGTTTGAGGAGATGGACCGGTTGGAAGGCTGGGATGTATCGGTCAAAATCGATACGGTACTTTCAAAACTCGGGTTCGATGAAGATTTGCGGAACCGGTCACTGCACCAATTGTCCGGTGGATGGAAGAACCGTGCGGCACTCAGCAAACTGCTGCTGGAAGACCCGGATGTGCTGCTGCTGGATGAGCCCACGAACTATCTTGACCTGGAGGGCGTCGCCTGGCTGGAACGCTGGTTTGGAAAATTCAAGGGTGCCATCATCGTCATCAGCCATGATCGGCATTTTTTGGATCGTATCGTGAAAAAGGTGGTGGAGATTGAAAACCACAGACTGTTCAATTACGATGGCGGTTACAGCCAGTATGTCCTGAAGCGCAAGCTTCGCGCCAGGGATATAGCACAGCAGTTTCTGCACGAAGAGGAACTGGTAATCTTCGAAGAAGAGGCGGTCAGGGAACGAAAGCAGGTTCCTGGCAAACTGTTGGGCCGCAGGCTGGCTGACCTTAAAAAACGACAGATTCCGAGGCCGGTGGATCAGATTTTCACCAGCATGTATGACAGCCTCAACGCGCCGGACAGCACCCTGATGGTGACAGGCCTGTCGAAGTCTTACGACGGTCGGAAAATATTTACGGATCTTTCCTTCGAGCTTCGTGCGGGAGACCGCCTTCTGGCGCTCGGAGCGAATGGATGCGGCAAATCGACACTCTTGAATGTCCTGACAGGCGAAAAACCGGATACGGGCCTTGTGAAATGGCCTGGCAAAGGGTTTTCGAGTTTTGCACAGGTTTGGGATGAGATGGATCGGGAAGATACTGTGGTTCACATTGTGAACGTCGCACCCCTTGCTTATCGAAGCCAACGAAAGATAGTCGGCCGTTTTCTTGAGATGCTGCAGTTTTCAGAGAAGGATCAGATGCAGAAAATCGGTTTGCTTTCCGGTGGCCAGCAGGCGCGCGTCGCTCTTGCGCTCTGTCTTCTTTCCGGTGCCCATACCGTGGTGCTTGATGAGCCGACGAACCATTTGGATCTTCCTTCCATCCAAGTGATGGAGCAGGCGCTGTACCATTTTCCAGGCGCGGTGCTGGCCGTCAGCCACGACCGCTTTTTCATCGAGAAGATAGCCACGCGCATGCTCATTTTCAAGCCGGACGGCACGCTCAGCTGGAACATGGATGACTGGGACGCGATGGAAGACTAGGCTGTCACGGAATGGAATGCGCTGCCATGAAGGCTCGATAGGATGGGGAACACCACCAAGGAGAACAATGCAGCACGTGCCTGGAAGAATGAAAAGAATGGAGGATTCAGACAATGAATGAACCCATGAACCGTTACATGAAGGTTGGCCTGATTCATTTCATGGCCTATCCGGCCGTGATGAAAGGCGAGGGGCCAATACTTGAAACCCTGAAGAAAATCCTTGAGGATGACTATTTCGATGCGGTGGAAGTCAGCTGGATCAAGGATGATGCCGTGCGTGAAAAAGCCCGGGCCATGCTGGAAACGGCGCAAGTCACCGTAGCGTACGGCGGTCAGCCGAGGCTTCTGACAACCGGGCTGAACATCAATGATCTGGATGAGCCCGGTCGCCGCAAAGCTGTGGACACGCTCAAGGCAGGCATTGATGAAGCGCTGTATCTTGGCGCGACCGGATTTGCCTTCCTCAGCGGCAAGTATCCTGAAGAACGAATAGAAGAAGCGTTCCAGGCACTTGTGGAATCGACGCGGGAACTCTGCGATTATGCAAAGTCAAAAGGCGATATCCGGATTGTGCTGGAAGTTTTTGATTACGATGTCGACAAATGCAGCCTCATTGGACCGGCAGCGCTGGCCCGGCGTTTTGCCCAGGAGATGGGGAAGCATTGCGGCAACTTCGGACTGCTGGTAGATTTGAGCCATCTCCCTTTGATCAGGGAGACTGCTGAAGAAGCGATTCTGCCCATTCGTGAATGGCTTGTTCATGCGCACATGGGCAATTGCGTGGTGAAAAGCCCTTCAATGCCGGCCTATGGAGACGCCCATCCGCGCTTTGGATTCCCGGGTGGTGAAAACGATGTGCGGGAATTGGCCGAATACCTTCGGATCCTGTTGAAAACAGGTTTTCTCAATACGGCGAATCCACCAGTGGTAAGTTTCGAGGTGAAACCTTTTGGCGATGAGGATTCGGAACTTGTCATCGCCAATGCCAAACGGACTTTGAACCGGGCGTGGGGATTGGTATAGGATCTTTGAGCCCTGTTCCTGTAATTGACTTCCATATCCTGTGATAAAACTTCTAAAAGCGATGAAAAGGTCATTTCATCTGCCTGTGTCAATCAGTTGGCTGTGTCAATCAGTTGACTGTGTCAATCAGTTGGCTGTGTCAATCAGTTGACTGTGTCAATCTGCAATAGAGTAACTAGAGGTTTCGGAGGATTTTGCATGAAAATCGTAATATTGGACGGATATGCGGCAAATCCCGGAGATGTCTCCTGGGAAGGGCTAAAGTCTTTGGGAGAGTTCATGGTTTATGATCGAACGCCCGGGCATCTCATCCGGGAACGGATTGGCGAAGCGGAAATCATTCTGACCAATAAGACGCCAGTCACAAGGGAAACGATGGCGCTCAAACCTCAATTGCGTTATATCGGTGTGCTGGCAACCGGGTACAACGTGGTGGACATGGCCGCGGCCAATGAATTCGGCATCGTGGTAGCCAATGTTCCGAATTACAGCACGCCTTCAGTAGCCCAGCATGTTTTCGCGCTTTTGCTTGAGCTTTGCAGCCATGCCGGCGCCCACAGCCAGGCCGTGGAAAAGGGCGATTGGGTAAACAGCATTGATTTCTGTTTCTGGCATCATCCCCTGAAGGAACTGTGCGGAAAAACATTGGGCATCATCGGGTTCGGACGTATCGGAAAATCCGTGGCGAAGATAGCGGAAGCATTTGGTATGAACGTGATCACAGCAAGCAGCCGCGATCTAGACACCCCTGAACTTGATGCGTTGTATCGGAATTCCGATGTCATCAGCCTGCATTGCCCTCTTACGGATAAAAATGCCGGGATGATCGAAAGTCATGCCATTTCCAAAATGAAAGACGGTGCATTCCTGATCAATACGGCACGCGGTGGATTGCTTAACGAAGCAGATGTCGCGGATGCGCTTCACTCCGGCAAGCTTGGCGCAGTGGCCGCCGACGTGCTTTCAACCGAGCCTCCGAAAGCGGAAAATCCGCTGCTTGCAGCGCCCCGCTGCGTCATCACTCCACACATTGCCTGGGCTACCATTGAGGCGCGCAGGAGGCTGGTGCAGATTGCCACTGATAATGTCTCAGCGTTTTTGAACGGGAGTCCGAAAAATACCGTTAAGTGATAATGGATGATGCATGCTGCCTGCCGGATGAATGCAGGCTTATTCGCCAAAAGAATGCAGGCAGTTCACAAGAAAGGATCGCGGCATATGGACTTTGAAGGATTGTACGAAAAGGCAAAATCAGTCCTGAACCCTCGCAGGTTGTCGGAATGGGTTGAGGTCGCCGGCGTGGGCGCGGCTATCCTTACCGACGGAGGGAACGTCTATACCGGGGTCTGCATCGATACGGCCTGTTCTATGGGATTTTGCGCCGAGCATGCAGCCGCGGCCGCCATGATCACAGCCGGTGAAAACCGGGTTCTGAAAATGATCGCCGTGGGCTGGGACGGCAGGATAATGCCCCCTTGCGGCCGATGCAGGGAGTTCATCAGCCAGCTGCACCCGGACAATTTGGAAACGGAAGTGAAAGTGGATGCGGATACCGTCAAGACGCTCAAGGAACTGCTCCCGTATGATTGGAGAAGCTGAAGCCGTGGATTCGGATAACATGTTTCAAGGGAACGCGCACCTTCCATGGCCAAACCCGGAAAAGGCCGGAGACAAGGCAGCCCTGTACCAGATGTTGAACAACCGGCTTGACTCCCTTATTGCAGGAGAGCCTGATTGGCTGGCCAACATTTCCAATGCTTCCGCGCTATTGTTCCAGGTGCTGCCTGATATCAGCTGGGCGGGGTTCTACCTGATGAAGGAAGGCATGCTGGTGCTGGGTCCTTTCCAAGGGAAGCCTGCCTGTATCAGGATTCCGGTTGGAAAGGGCGTTTGCGGTACCGCGGCATTGGAAGGACGGACCATCCTGGTTCCCGATGTCAGTCTTTTTCCCGGCCACATTGCCTGCGACGCGGCCTCTGCCTCGGAAGTCGTAGTGCCAATCTCGCAAGAAGGTCACATTGTTGGCGTTCTCGACCTCGACAGTCCTAGCAGGAGTCGCTTTGACGAGACGGATGCAGCGGGATTGGAAACCTTTGTGCTTACGTTGTTGAAGCATATAAGTTTTCAGCATGAAACATTGGATTGGCACTGCGCATCTCATTCGAGTTCAGCCAATCGATGTATTGATCCTTCAAATCTCGTTCCGGATCAGTGAAAACGTTGGATTGAACCTTCAAATCTCGTTCCGGATCAGTGTACGGGAAAATCAAACGACGTATTCGGGAACGGTTCGTCTTTCAGTCGGAAATGCCACCACTCAATGGTGGAGATGACGAAACCTTCTTTTTCCATGGCTTTTCGCAGCCTGTCTCGGTTTGCTAGTTGAATACCAGACAAGTCCTCATAATCCGGGCCGGCTTCCTTCCCGAAAAAATCGAAGGAACAACCCATGTCA
The DNA here is from genome assembly GCA_964522755.1 of uncultured Oscillospiraceae bacterium. Lineage (GTDB taxonomy): Bacteria > Bacillota > Clostridia > DSM-8532 > DSM-8532 > JAEWSN01. Next base: position 8,075 of record CAZFWQ010000130.1, read on the forward strand.
AGCGGTTGTCCCGTTTCAAGGCTGACAAGGGACAAGTCTACCGTGCTGCCGCGGCTGTGAGATGATTTTACGGCTACATACCCGTCTTCAAGGATGGACTTTTTTTCAATGCCGGGATAGAAATCTGCCTTGGATGCGGTGTCATCCAGGTCTTTTGCCCAAAGGACAAAATCGGCGACAGCCTTTTTCGGACGGTAGGCGTCATAGATGATGAGGCCAAAACCTTGTCCTTCCAGCGACGAATCAACCCGAGCAAGCGCTGCGCAGGCCTTTTCTGTCAGGATGGCCGTATTTCCTTCATACCCGGCGGCAGGTCGCCCCATGAAATTATTGCTCCCGAAATACCTCATGTCGATGTGGATTCCGGAAATGAGTTCCGATACATGGACAAATCCTTCCGGTAATGAGGGGGATTGTGCCACTGTTTCAGCCGTTTCTTCGGCAGATGGTATTTCAGAAGAGGAGATCCCTGGATTTGAAGAAACCGGCGATGTCTCCACCAACAGGGTTTCAGCGGATACTGGAGAGGCCGAGGCTTCAGATACGGGAGAGGCCGATGCCGAAGCGACAGTTTCTGCAGATGGAGATTGAAGATTTGCATACGCTTCTGGCTGGATTACAGCGGAAACATCATTGTTGACGGCATGATTCGTGCTGACCTGCCAGATGATGCATGCTGAAATGATGATAAAGGCAAGCAGCCACAGCCTTCTGCGTTTCCGCAGCCGCAGCCCGGCCTTGTGCGCTCCCTCTGAAGCACCACCCTTGTGAATCCGCTTATCCATTGGGTCTCATCTCCAAAACTTGCCTGAATGCATGGAATTCGACAAGGACCCGGATGCCAGCCATGCGGTTACTTGCCCGGTATAAGGCGAGCCAGAATGACAGCTAGCTGCACACGAGTTGCTGAGCCCTTTGGCCTGAAAGTATTTTTCACATCCACGCCGTAAATGATGCCGGCATTCGCCATGGCAGCCACGGCGGCCTGGTATGCAGGTTTCACGGCCGACAGGTCAGGAATGGTGATTTGCCGTATGGGTGTCATGCTTCCGACCGCATGATGAAGGATATACGCCATCTCTTCCCGGGTTGCGGTGCGTATTTCCCAGGAGGAGCCAAATTCATTTCCTTTGATGATGCCATACATTTTGCAGTAGTCGACATATGCGCGAAACCAGGGCAGACGCAGTTCGCCGTACTCTTTGACAAATTCTGCAAGGATATCATTTTTTTGACCTTCCCGGGCATGGACCCTGGCTGCCACTGCAACGACCTGCGCCAGTGTTACGGTTCCATCGGGACTGAAGAATCCATTTGAACCTACCATCAGGCCAATGGCACTGACGCGTTTAACAGCCTCCGCATACCACTGTCCAGCCTGAATATCCTTGAACAGGACGGGAGAGACGGTAATCTGCGCTGCAGGTTGCGTGATTTGCACAGGTGTTGTCGTGATGACGGAAGGCGCAGTTTCTTGTACCCATTTGTAGGTATACGGCGCATACGCATCATACTTGCGGCCTTCGCGCACCATGTCCTCATGCGTCCGCATCAGGTATTCGATCTGGGTGGATGCATTCTGGTATCCGATATTGTCATTGAATGTCGGATCGAATTCATACCAGACCCCATCGAC
>CAZFWQ010000131.1:0-9691 GCA_964522755.1 uncultured Oscillospiraceae bacterium
CAGCCGCCGGGTTCGATGGCGCATGCGCCAAGGATGACATGCCAGATGCCGGGTGCGAGGGGTGCAGGACGATAGCCAGGCGTCGCATGGTTCTCGTGGATAACGACTTCGCTGCGTTCTGACCCGGAGGCTCCGATGAGAGAGTGCGCGGCATCTTCAAGGGCGAGGTCGACGATATTGGCTTCGAGGCGGAAGGTGCGCGCCGGGTCGGAAGCGTCTTCACGGTGCCGAGGGTACGAATAACGGATGACAAGGCGCGCCGTGTCGGGCAGAAGTTGGAACGGCACCCGCAGCATGGTGCGTTCTTCAGCGGGAGAGAGAGTCACGTTGATGAGGAGGCGGCGCGAATTCTGGCTCATTGGGTGCCTTGTCCTTTCAGGAATACCCCTGATTCCATCAGTCTCCCGATTCTATAGGCTTTCGATCTCGGCAGCGCGTGCAGGCATGGCGAAGGCAAGGAATCGGCCCAGCTGGCGGTTCCAGAAAAACCAGTCATGGCGGCCCGGTTCCTCGTGGAATGTCACGTCGACGCCGGCCGCGCGCGCCCATGCAGTGAACTGAAGGCTGAACGGATATAAATCGTCCTGGAGGCCGCAGGAGACGAAAAGGCGGGGCAGGCGGACCAAGTCTGCCCGCCGCAGCCAGACTTGCGGGTCAAAGCTGCTTCCCGTGAGCTTTTCCAGATCTCCGAAGAGGAGTGAGAACTCCTTGCGGCGTTCATCTTCCGGATGATAGCGGACGATATCCATGGAGAGGGCACCTGAGAAGCTGGCAGCCACGGCGAAGGAATCAGGGCATAGCAGGCCTGCCTTGACTGCGCCGTAACCGCCCATGGAAGAACCTGCGATGAAGGTGTGATCACGGTCGAGTGAAAGGTTGAAAACACCCCGGAGCCAGGAGGGCAGTTCTTCTGTCAGATAACGGAACCAGGCCTGGCCGTTCGGCAGGTCGGAGTAGAAGCTCCGGCCGCCGGACGGGGCAACCACGACAAGGCCAAGGCGCTCCGCGTAAGCCTCGATCTGGGTGTTGCGAAGCCAGGCGCCGGCATCTTCGCTGAGGCCATGCAGCAGGAACAGGACGGGACACTCCGACAGGGGCCTGTCCCAGCGGGCGGGATCGGGGAGGATGAGGTTCAGCGGAAGGGTCTGCTGAACGGCTGCGGAGACGTGGTCAATTCTGATCAGAGCCATGAATGCCGCCTCCTTCAAGGGTCGCCGGTTCGGAAGCCGTCATCGGCGGGCGAATCTCCGGGAAATGGATGAGGAATGAGACGCCGAGGCTCAGGATCATCATGAAGATCGGGAAGACCGTCATGAGGAACCTGGCGGCCTGATTGGGCTGCGAGCCGGGGACCTCGCCGCTCTCAAAGCCGAAGAGCCTCAGGATCAGCAGGAAGGCGAGACTCGTGAAGAGCCCGTTCAGGCGGTTCATGAATCCGAGGGCATTGGAGATGATGCCCTCCCGGCGGACATGGTATTTCGCCGTGTCCTCATCCATGATGCGGGCGCCGATGAGGTCCATCGTCGTGATGACCCCGGCGAAGCCGAAGCCGACCAGCAGGCTCCCGAAAACGGCGGAAACAAGCGAATCTGCAAAGTAGAGCGGGACGAAGGCGACAAGGAGCGAGGCAAGGGCGGCACGCCAGACCGGCATCAGGGAGAACTTCTTCATCAGGAAGACCCAGACGGGGACGCAGCCGATGGCGAAGAACAGGACCGTGGCAAAAAGAATCGTCGCCTGGCCGTCGGGGAGTTTCAGGGTATATTTGACGAAGAAAGGCAGCGCGACCAGCACGAGGGACATAGCGGCGCTGTAGAACGCATTGGTCAGGCCCGCAATCCAGAATTTCGGGTTGGAGAGCAGCTGCGCGACACTTTTGACGAGGCCCGGCTTCTTCTCATGGGTGACATCTGCGGTCTCCCGGGTGGTCAGGGACATATAGAGGATGACAATGCCGCCGAGGATGCCGTAAACGACGGATGTCATGCCGTAACCGAGCCCTTTCGTGACGATTGGCGTGAGGGCGATGCTGATGACCATGGCGACCAGCTGAAAGGCCTGCCGCATCGCATTCGTCTTCGCCCGGCTCGCATCGTCGGGGAAGAGTTCGGGGAAGAGTGCCCCGTAATTGGCGTTGATGACTGAATCCAGCGTGCCCGTGAGGATGTAGAAGAGCATGCAGAAAGCCATCAGGCCGTTGCCGGCGATTCCGGCCGGCGGGTTGAAGAACCCGATCAGGCCGAGCACCAGCAGCGGCGTGCCGATCACGAGCCATGGCCGGCGGCGGCCCCAGCGGCTGCGCGTCCGGTCGGAGAGGAATCCGTAGACGAGGTTGTCCGCGGCGTCGATGAAGGTGTAGATGAGGAGGATCAGGGCGAATTCACCGGACTTCAGGCCGAGTTTGTCCACATAGAAGAAAGCGGCGTAGGTTTTGAGCATGTTGATGGGAATCGAGGTGCCGAACATGCCAATCGCGTAGTTGAAAGATTTGTTCCGTACTTTTTCCATGGGTCGCCTCCTGAAAACGCATTCGGATTCCGAGAGAAACCGGGTGGAAAGGCAAGTCCCGAGACCCATCATATGATTGGATCCCGTAAAGCCGCAAGGCGACTTTACCTGCAAGCTTGCACCCATCATATCACTCCGCCGTGTTGGTCACACCTCTTTTCCCGGCCCTTGCGCGACTCTCTTTCCGAACCCCCGTCCATCGTCTGAAACTTATTTGCGCAGGCATATTGTGTTTCCCCATAAGATACGTATATTATGTCTTTAGTCATAAACGAGCCTGACAAACAACAATGGCATTTTCACAGAACGAAGGGAGAAACCCATGAAAATGATGAAACCCGTGGTCCAAGGATACCTTCCCGATGAACGCCCCCCGATCTGGAAATTGATCCTTTTCGCTTTCCAGCAGATTATCGTCATGTTTCCCGCCACTGTCTCTGTCGCCCTTCTTACCGGGTTTCACGTTTCCACCACAATTTTCGCAAGCGGCCTCGCGACTCTGGCTTTCCTGCTTGTCACAAAAGGAAAGATACCGCTTTTCTACGGTTCCAGTTTCTCCTATATCGCGGCGATCGTCTCGATCACAGGTGTTGCCAAGTTCGGTGAAATCGCCCCGGATGCGCTGATCTCCCAGGCGCAGTTCGGAATCATCATGTCCGGTCTTGTTTCAATCGCCGCGGGCCTCATCATCAACGCTTTTGGTCCCGACAAGATTGAAAAGGTCCTTCCTCCCACAGTAACCGGAAGCATCGCCATCGTCATCGGCATCTCGCTTGCGGGTTATGCGATAAGCAGCGCGGCCGGCAGCGGGGCAACCGGAGATGCGCAAAACAAAGCCTGGGTGATTGCACTGGTCACACTGCTCGCGACCATGATTTTTTCCGTTTACCTCAAAGGCGTGTGGGGACAACTGCCCATCCTCTTCGGCATCCTGGTGGGCTACGCATTGAGCGCGGTTCTTGGGGTCGTCGACTTCAAGAACATCTTCGGAGCCGAGATCATCACGATACCTCACTTCACACTCCCTATCCCAAGCTGGACGGCCGTCCTCGCCATCATGCCCATCGCCATCGCGACAATCCCCGAGTCCACTGCCCATATCTACCAGTTGGACATCTATGTCGACCATCTGGCACAGCAAAAAGGCAAAAAACCATACGGCATCAAGAACCGCCTTGGATGGAACCTCATCGGAGACGGTCTCGGTGACATTGTTTCCTCCATGTTCGGCGGTCCCGCCGGAACGAACTATGGCGAAAACATCAGCACAATGGCCATTACCCGCAATTTCTCGGTCCCGGTCCTTGGATGCGCGGCAATCATCACCATGCTGATTGCCTTCCTGGCGCCTTTGTCCGCGGCTGTCAACTCCATCCCGGGCGCCGTCCTCGGAGGCATGAGCGTCTATCTCTTCGGTGTCATCGGGGCACAGGGAATCGCCATCATGATCAACCGCAAGGTGGACCTCTTCGATTCCAGGAACCTCGCCGTCATCTCTTCCATCCTCGTCATCGGCCTGGGCGGCAACTATGCGTTCCCCGGCGGCATGATCCCCTTCTTCGGGATTCAATTGCCGGCCATAGCTACAGCAGCCCTATTCGGAATTCTTCTCAACCTTATTCTCGGCATCGGCCGCAAGACTGAACACTGAACATACGAATTTCAGTAAATAAAAGGGACTGTCTCTGTATCATTGAAGTGATTAGGAGACAGTCCCTTTTTATTGCTTCGTGTGAAATGCGTCATCAGCCGGTATCGGCCGGATTCATAAGGTTTTTCACTTCATTTCGGCTGGATTCATCAGGTTTTTCACTTCATTTCGGCCGGATTCATAAAGCTTTTCACTTCATTTCGGCCTGCCGGAGGGTTCGATTCAACGCAGTTCATGATATTCCATGACCGATTTCACAGTAAAACCGCACTGTTTGTATAGGGACAGTGCAGTTTCATTTGTGCATGAAACATCCAGCTCCACTTCCGTTATTCCCCGGCAGCGGATGACGGTCAGGGTTTCGAGAAGCGCCGCCTTGCCCAGGCCTTGGCCCCGGTATTCGGGAAGGAGGCCGAAACCGGATATGAAGGCATGATTGTCGCTGAAATGCACGCGGATTTTCCCTATGGCTGACAGGCCATGAATCATGAACGTGACCTCGCCGGGCACTTCCGGAAGTTCGGCGGATAAGGCACTCTCATCCGGAGCAGGGTCGCCGAAGAAGATGGCATCCATTCCCGCGATGGCTTTCCTATCCGACTCCGTGGCCGCTGTCAGGCGGATTATTCCGGGTTGCGCATCAGGAGTCCGGTTTACCAGTTTCATCCGATATTCGGAACTGTCGTAAAGAGCGCCGGTTCGCTGAATAAAAGCTTTTCCGGAAACGGATTTTCCATCGGTCAGCAGCAGGATCTTCCTGAATCCGCGTCGCCTGCATTCATCTGCACCCAGTTCCAGCAAACGGGTGAAGAAACCCCTGCGGCACCAGTCCGGATGCGTCATCCCGTTCAGTTCCGCCGCATGTCCGCCAAAATGGCAGAGGCCAAGGTAGGACACGACAATGCCGTCAACTTCATAGAAGAATTCGTTGATTTCCAGCATGGATTGGCCTGATGTTGTTCCCATGGCGCGCTTGAAGTCAAGCTCCAGCTTGAGGTTGCAGCCTGCCGCCGCAATGCAGTCGTTCTGAAGGGTCGTGATGGATTCGATGTCCTGATCGGACAGGTGCATTTTCATGCGGATGGCATGGTTGGTCATGAATATTCCTCCTGTTTCATTGCTCATCCAATCATACCATTTCAATCGGTTCCCAATGAAAGATTGCTTCAGCGCAGCCAGTTTTCACGGCGGTGAAATGCTGGCACAAGATATACGGTGAAAACTGCCCTTCGAGGGAAATCATGGGCTGAAAGAATTTCATCACGCGGACAAAGCGCCTAATGGAAAGAATGATACAATCATTCCAAACGACACAATCATTCCAAACGACACAATCATTCCAAACGACACAATGAATTGAAAAGCGAGGTAACACGGCATGATAACCATTAACCGCTTTGACAAATCCAAGGCAGAACCGGTTCACAACGGGACGATTCTCGGGATGAGGGCTTTTTCCCAAGGAATGGGAGAGCCTTTTTCGCACCTGTACGGCCATCTGGAAACCAACGGCATCATGGATGGCAGCCGCAGGGGGCATGCCCATCCCACGGCGGAGATCTACATCGTGATGGCAGGAAGCGGCTTCGTCATCATCAATGACGAGGAGGCCCCCGTTACAGCCGGTGACGTAATCGACATCCCGCGGAATGCTTCGCACACGATGGAAAACCGAAGCGGTTTCCCGCTCACCTGGCTGGCTGTCTGGTGGAGTTGAACCGAAGATTTCTGGCTGTCTGGTGGAGTTGAACCGAAGGTCTTTTCCCCAGGACGGGTGATGGCCCGCGATAGGGCAAAGTGAAGGTGCGGAGTGACTGGAAATGATCCGTGAAAGGGGGACAGCCTCATGGAGCGATGTGAATGGTGTCTTTCCGACCCGATATACGTCAAATACCATGATGAAGAATGGGGCACTCCGGTTCATGAGGACCGGAAGCATTTTGAGTTTCTGCTTCTGGAGTCCGCCCAGTCAGGCCTGAGCTGGATCACCATCCTGCGAAAAAGAGAGAATTACCGGAAAGCATATGACGGGTTCGACGTGGAAAAAATCGCGTCGTATGGCGAAGACAAGGTGGCAGCGCTTCTGAATGACGCCGGGATAATAAGGAATCGCCGAAAAATCGAGGCCTCCATCAATAATGCACGCATGTTTCTGGAAGTGCAGTCGGAGTTTGGCAGTTTTGACCGGTACATCTGGCATTTCGTGGATGGAATTCCCGTTGTGAACCAGTATGACAGCATTTCCCAATTGCCGGCCACTTCCGGATTGTCGGACGAAGTCAGCAGGGATCTGAAAAAAAGGGGATTCAGGCATTTGGGTTCAATCACCCTCTATTCGCACTTGCAGGCGATTGGCGTCATTGATGATCATAAGGACGGTTGTTTTCGAAAGAGGCGCGCTGATTGATTCATACGGTATCGGACTCACACGGCATCGGGCTCACACGGCATCCGGCTCATACGGTATACGACTAATGCGGTATCCGATACACATGGCATCGGGCTCACACGGCATCCGCAGCCTTTTGCCCCATGTTTTCGTTCAAATGCTCCTGAACAACCGTGTCGACCTGCCTGATGCTGAAGGAGAAAGCCAGGCCAAGCAGCGCGATGCAGGAGCAGGACACGAAAAGCGGGACATAGCCTATCTTGTCGCTGATGAATCCGGCAATGAATCCTGAGAAGGTACCCGGCAATGTGACGATGCTGGAAAGAACCAGGCAGATGGACCGGGATTCCGGCCGGGCAGCCTGTACAGTGTAAATGAAGTAGCAGGTCCAGACACCTCCGCTGATTCCGCCGAGAAACATGGCGGGGAGAAGGATGAATACCGGATTCCCGCCCAACAGCAAAGCCAGCAGCGGCAGCAGCCCGACAAGGATGAAATTGAAGGCTGCCAGCTTCAGGCCCGTGACACAGCCCAGCCGGTCGCAGACCTGTCCCCAGAGCCAACCCCCTATCGGCACGCCGACAAGCTGGATGAGTATGAGGTTTGCCGAACTTCCGCCCGATATCCCAAGGGATTCGCCGGCAAAAAGGATGATGAACGGCATGCACATGGCTGAAAACATCAGGATGAGCTGCAGGACCATTACGCGCGAAACGTCCTTTTCAAGCGTCAGATAGCGGGGCAGTTTTCTAAAGTAGCCTATCCAGTCGATTTTCCCCGTTTTATACGGCTGATGGGCATTCTCGGTGAAAGCCATCATGAAGCAGGACAGGGTCATCAGAAAGCCGCCAAGCAGGAAAATCCAGGCGAAGGCAATCCTCATGTCCAGCGCCGGGGTCCTCAGGAACACATTGATCAGCACGCCTGCGCCGATGGAAGCCATGCCGCCCAGCAGCATCTGCGTGCCGAGAAGCCTGCCGTGCGTATCCCCGTCCACGGTGTTCGCCAGCACTTCCGACCATGGCAGGACCAGCAGCCCGTCGGAGGCCCACATGATCGAATAGGCCAGGATCAATGAAAACAGAGCCATCGCGTCGTGCCCGGTGAATAGGAATATGGCCGGAATCATGGTCAAAGGCCTGCATAGGAACATGAGCACGGTTGAAAAACGCGCATGGTTTTTGATATGGGGAACATAAGGCCCGATGACAATCCGGCTGAACATCATGAGGAAGGAGCCAAGGCTGATGGTCATCCCTACGATCTGCTTGCTGTGCGTCATCATGTCGATGAAAACGGGGATTACCGTTGAAGAACTGAAAAACCCGAGTCCGCCCATGAAAAAGGCCCCCTCGAGCATCATGAGGACATAGTTTCGCTTGAATCTGTCGGATTTTCTCTGCATGCGCCTCTTTCTCCCTGTTGGACGGATCATGACAGATTCAACGGAAAGCGCCTGAAAAAGCGGGTTTCCGCATGCGATGCGTCACAATTGGTTTTTGGTTCGTAACCATGATATCATATCGTCAACTTGTGATGGAGAAGAAACAGGATATCATATCGTCAACTTGTGATGGAGAAGAAACAGGAGGTATGGCCATGGCGGGACAGGAATGGTATCGACGCAGCTACCGCAGGAATCTCGTGGATATGCACATTGAAGGATGGAATCCGGATTTCCTTTCCCGATTCGATCCCCAGGCCTATTTCGATTGTCTGAAAACAGCCGATATCCAAAGCCCGATGATCTATACCCATTCCCACGTCGGCTACTGCAATTGGGACAGTGTTTCCGGAGAAGTTCACCCGGCCTTCAGGGGAAACAACAGGATCAGGGAGCTGTTTGACCTGTGTCATGCCTCCGGCATGGATGTCGTCGCTTATTATTCCCTGATCTACAACAACCGGGTTTACGCCGCCCACCCGGAATGGCGCATGCTCGATGCGGCCGGGCACGGTTCGCGGGAGTGGGGCGAGGCCGAGGCCGGATTTCAGATGATGAACGGCAAGGGCCGTTACGGGCTGATCTGTCCGAACAATCCGGAATACAGGGATTTTCTGAAAAGGCAGTTTGCCGAATTATGCGATGCATATTCCTTTGAAGGCATATTCCTCGACATGACATTCTGGCCGATGGTCTGTTTTTGCGATTGCTGCCGTGAGCGTTTCCGGATTGAAACAGGCCTGGAGATCCCGGAGCAGGTCGATTGGACGAACGGGAACTGGCTGCGTTTCCAGACTGCCCGCGAGAACTGGCTGGGTGAATTCGCCCGGTTTTCCATGGGCGAGCTGAAGCTGCTGCGGCCCGGAGTCAGTGTCGAGCATCAGTTTTCCACATTGACGCATCCCTGGTCCTTCGGAGTCCGCACGGCCATTTCCGATGCTTCAGATTACTCGGGCGGAGACCTTTACGGGGGCCTGGAACAGCAGTCATTCGTCTGCAAGGCATATTACGGATTGACGTTGAACCAGCCTTTCGAGTACATGACATCCCGCTGCGATCCAAGCCTGTTTGACCACACGACCACCAAATCCCCCGAGATGCTCAAGCAGCACGCCTATCTGACATACGCGCACCACGGCGCCTTCCTGGCCATCGACGCCATTGATCCGCGCGGAACGATGAACCGGCAGTTCTACCAGACACTTGGTGATGTTTTTCATGAAACCGCACCGTATGAACCCTTCTTTACAGGCACCCTGTCCGCCGGGGCGGCGCTGTATTTCAACACCGCATCCAAAATGGACCCCGAAGCGACATGCCTTCTCCCAGGTATGTCCGATGAAACCCAGTGCCACCTGCCGGCGACGCTCGGTGCGGCAAAGGCCCTGCGGCGGGCGCACATCCCGTACGTCGTGGTGACGGACGGGCGCCTTTCCGACATAGGCCGGCAACCGCTGCTGATCCTCTCGGATCCGGCGTTCCTGGCTTCTTCCGAAGAGGATGCGATCATAAGTTACGTCAGCCAAGGTGGTTGTCTCTATCTTGGAGGAACCACGCCGGCCCGCCTGGCCTTGGAACTGCTTGGCCTTGATGTGACAGGCCGCACCACGGAAAAAATCACATATATCCGGCCGACGGAAGAAGGGCAGCCGTTTTTCACAGACATGTACAGTGCAGATTATCCGATGACCATCTTCGA
>CAZFWQ010000132.1:0-3296 GCA_964522755.1 uncultured Oscillospiraceae bacterium
TCAAGAATCGGCAACACGTTTTTTTATTCGGCAGCAGAATCCCAGTACAAGGACGCGATTAAGAAATTTGTCTCCGACATGGGATACTGAATAAATGAGAATTCTTATGACGGGCGTGGAAATCTTCAAGTGCCTGGCTGCAGGCCGCCTTCCCGACCGGATTCCCTTCGTGCCGACGGTTTATGAGCATGCCGCGGGTCTGTTGCATGTCGTGCCTTCGAGAATGGCCACGGATATCGATCTGATTGTTGAAGGACAAATGTTGGCATACGCATTATACAGGCATGACCTTGTATCAGTCGGAGTGGACATATACAACGTTGAAGCGGAGGCGCTGGGGTGCCTTGTGGCATATCATGAAATGAAGGATGATTCCACTGCAAGCAGGCATTGGGTGACAGAAGGTGTTTGATCTTCACGCGCGCAAGTTTTTCATCCACGACATCAGGCAATTCGTCAGGAAAAAAGCGAACAATCGGCTGTTCAACAGACAGGAGTCCCATGTCCTGGGCCAGTCCGATGGCAGTGGCCGTAAAAGACAGGCGTTCACATATAGGATACTTTCACGGGCTCCCGTTTTTTCGCCGATTCCAGGATGGCCAGAATGACGAGTGATGTATTCGCGGCATCTTCAGGAGTCACCAGGAACGGCTTTCCGTCCAGGAGCCTGTCCACGAAATGCCGGATGCTCTGATAGGCGAAACCCATGGCCCTGCCGTGTACAAAATGGTTCACCAGCACATCCGGCCGATCGCTTTTCACATCCGTGAACCGTTCGATCATCTGGTTGTTCGAGAGGTCCAGGTTGAACATGCCTTTCGTGCCGGTGATGTTGAACTTGATGTCATTCACGCAAGGGTGGGCATTGGGCGTGATCCATCCGTTCTCCATCGTCGCGATGCCGCCGTTGCGAAAGGTCAGAATGGTCTGGAATATATCATCCGTATCCACGCCAAGCCCGGACAGGATGCCTTTCCTGCTGACCGCATACACCGTTTCCACTTCATCGGAGAAAAACCAGCGAAGCGTATCCACGCTGTGCGACCCGAGGAACCAGAGGATGGAGGACTCGGCGGCCCAGCTCAGCATGTCCGTCGCCACCCATTTGGCGTCGTTCAGCCGGAAATAGGCATTATATGGCTGGCCGATTTCCCCTGCGTCCAAGGAGGCTTTCGCGATGGCGAAGGGCGGATTGAAACGATTGTGCAGATCCACCATCATGCGGACGCCGGTACGCGCCACGGCATTCATCACGTCTTCGACATCCCTCCGCGTCGTCGCAAGCGGTTTCTCTATCAGCAGGTGCTTGCCGGCCAGTGCGCAATCCACGGCGAAGTCCCGGTGAAGGAAATCCGGGGTCACTACCGCCACGGCATCGAATGGACAGCGCCTGATCATTTCACGATGGTCGGTATAGACATGTTCCCTGTCAATCCCGTATTTTTCAGCAAGTGCGAGCGCCCGCTCCCGGTTCGCGTCACACACGCCGGCAAGCCTGACTGCGGGATACTCATTGTAAATGGCGGCATGGGTGGTTCCCCATGTGCCTGCCCCGATAATGGCCATTCCGATTTCATTCATGCCCATTCACCTCCGCAAAGCGTTGAGAACAAGTCTGCGGGCACAGATCCGGCGACACACCCCAAGTGGCGCACCCTATTGACTATTACCCCTGATTGTAGCAGATAAACTGTTTGCCCATCCGGCAAGAGGGTAAAACATGTGCATGAGATGAAGCCTGACATGTTTCCGCGACTTTGGAATCAGGTTTCCGTGACATTGGAATCAGGTTTCCGTGACTTCGGAATCAGGTAACAGTGATATTGGAATCAGATTTCAGCAGCTTCGGAAGCAGAATTCCGCAAAGGAGTGGTATGAATGCCGAAAGTTTTCCCAAACAGCAAGTTCTGGTTGAGGGGCGGGCATATGAATCAGAAGCGTCATTTGGACATGACGGAGAAGGAAAAGGCGAATGTCGTCGGCTGCATTGGGATCAAGGAAGGGCATCCGTGCAAGAACCCCGTATTCAGATGCACGGAGTGCGGAAATTATGGTTGTGATCAGGAATTTTCAGAAAAATGTTCCGAACAGGGATTCAAGAATGACAAGTGCCTCCATTGCGGAACCATGGGTTCCCGCATCCCCATCATGAAGGAAGAATTTTCAGAGTTCATTGCCAAGTGGGAAAAAGAAGTGCCAGTCATCAAAGGATGAGCGTCACTGGGCTCCATCCTTGTTCATCAGCCTGCGCGAGCTGCCACGACCAGCTTCTGTGAGGAAGTTTTATTTTTGGCTATCCTATGCCAGACGGCAAGGAACGAAGCCGTAAAAACATACTGCGCGAGGAATTGTAGAATTTCCGGTTTTGAATGCCATCCGAAAAACACATACAGGGGAAGGCCGATGACGCCTTGCTTATGATAAAAAACCGTATTTGACAAATCGAACAGCTTTATCAGCAGAGGACTGTTGCTTGACAGAAGATTTGTCGCGAGCATTGCCGACAGTCCTTCATGGATGACGATTCCAAGCAGGAACCCGGCCTGGAGTATCAGATAGGCTAGTGTTGCATTGAAAAGAGCCCGCATGTTCACCCTGACCAGTGAAAACAGGACGAGTGCCGTCAACAGCAGTGCACAAAGGATGCCCGCTGCCAGGGAAATGACAGTATATTTACCGGCGAATGCGAACACGGCCATTTCAAAGCCTTCCCGCGCAACCATGGCAAATGCGACGCTGGCAACGCCTGCGGCCGTCATCCTGCCGCTGATGCTTGTTTCCATGGAAGTGACCATATTCCTGCCATGGACTATCATCCAATAGATGAACGCAGTGATGAAGCTCAAAGCGACAAGGCTTGCCCCGCTCTCCCAAAAACCTGCAAACCCTTCCATATTGTCAAAGGCGTCTGTAAGGAGGAAGAAAAGCCCGCCTACTCCAAGAGAAACGACAATGCCCAACACCATGCCTACATAGACGTTTTTTCTAAGGTCTTCATGTTTGCTTCTTTTTAAATACTGAACGAGGAGCATGACAAGCATGAATGCTTCAAGTCCTTCTCGAAAACCTACCACGAGTCCCGGTAAAAAAATGTCCATTTTCCTCTCCCTCTCCCTCTCCCTCTTCCTCACGAACCAATGACACGATTTGTCTTTTGTATCTTGTAGATATTAATGATTTAGATTATCATTATCATATTATATCAAATACCAAATCCATAGTCAACGTCTCACATCGGCAGCTGCAATAGCCTGCAGGAGGTGACATATGCTTTTTGACACCCACACCCATTATGA
>CAZFWQ010000132.1:3396-7499 GCA_964522755.1 uncultured Oscillospiraceae bacterium
CTGCAATAGCCTGCAGGAGGTGACATATGCTTTTTGACACCCACACCCATTATGATGAAGAGCGGTTTGATGCCGACAGGGATGAAACAATCCGAAGAGCCCATGACGAGGGAGTCTGCCGGATGGTGAACGTATCGAACTGCATGGAAACGGCCGGCATCTCGCTCCGGTTGTCAGGCGAATATGAATTCATTTATGCCGCAGTGGGTCTCCATCCCTACTATGCGGATGAAATGAACGACGTGAACATCTCCATTCTGCGTGAGTATGCGAAAAGCAAAAAGGTTGTCGCCGTCGGCGAAATCGGCCTGGACTACTTTCACATGCCACATTCCAAACAAATGCAGAAGGAATGCTTTACCCGGCAGATGGAGTTGGCTGCAGAGTTGAACCTTCCGGTGATGATCCATGACCGCGAGGCGCATCAGGATGTTTTCGACTTGATGGTCCGGTACCGCGCCAGGGATGTGGGTGGCGTCATGCACAGCTATTCCGGAAGCGTGGAAATGGCGAGGAGATATCTGGACCTTGGGTTTTATCTTTCCGTCGCGGGGCCGATCACTTATTTGAATGCAAGAAAAATCCTTGAGGTTGTGAAGTATGCACCCATGGATCGGATCCTGATCGAAACGGACTGCCCCGACCTTTCTCCTGAACCCTTCAGAGGCACAAGGAACGATTCATCGCGCTTGAAGCTGATAGCCGCGAAGATAGCGGTGGTAAAGGGACTGAGCTTCGACGCAGTATCGGCGGCGACAACGGAAAATGCGAAGCAGCTGCTGCGAATGCCGGAATGGAATGAGCCTCAAGGGAATGCATTCCCGATTCCGGCTTGCATGCCTGATTCCTGCATCCATGGCTGATTCCAGCCTGCATGACTGATGCCATCGTCTTCAGGCCATATCACTTCCGGGCATCACCATGCTTGATGAAGGCCTCCCTCATCCAGCCAGACCATTCGGTTTTTACCTTTATCGTATTGTAATCGCCATAATCCCTGGCGATGAATCCACCGCCATTTCTGAAGAATTTATCAATGAGCCTTGCTGCTTCATTTTCAATCAACACCCTGTCGCCTGTGGGAAGCGTCATTTGAATGTCAACGGATGAAAAAAGGGTCACCCTGGATTCAAACATGGCTGAAATACGGTCAATCCCCATCAATGCCGGCTGATCGAACTGGAATACGTCAATCCCTGTTTCAATCAGGTCTTCCAGTATCTCATATACATATCCGCATGAATGCATGAAAACATACATGCCCTTCTTATGGGCCAGATCGCATAATCTGACAAAAGACGGCTTGAACAATTCTTTCCACAACGCAGGGCTAATCAGAAGCCTGTCCTGTGTACCCCAGTCCTCGCAGAAAAACACCCCGTCCATTCCCAGGTTTCCGTAGTTTTCAATGATCCCGCATAGTTCCTGTTCAACCATATTCTTCAGTCTCAAGACATTTTCCTTTTCCAGTATTAAATCGGCGAGGAAGTTTTCCATTTTCCGCAGGTATCTCATGATTGAAAAAGGAAAACCCGGAAGGCTGCCCATTCTGAATTTGCCCTGGTTTTGCCTCAGGGCCATCTCTTCTTCAATGTGCTCAAACCGGCTGAGGCTTGATAAATCCGGCAATTCATAGTCATCAAGCATCTGCCAGTCCGACAGGACACCCTTCAGGACCTCTCCCTGGCTGGATGGATCGTTGACCATCTTTCCCCAGAGGTTTCCATATTCATCTTTCCTCAAAAAGCCGTTCAGATCTGCGAACTCGGGGGATTCCCCGGTGAAAAAACAGGGTGAGTGCCACTCATAGTCATGATTCCTGCTCCTGCGGCTGCCGAAATCGGCAAAATCACTCGGATAGCCGGACTCAAATGCATAACCGATTCTTTCCGCATTGTCAAACTCTATGATCTTCTTGATCAGGGTTCTGCCATCCATGTCGAATCTCCTTGTCAGGAAGGATGAATGCCGAATTGAAATCTTGTCAGGATGCAGACAGCCCATCCAGCCTGGCAGAATCCAGATCCAGCACGCGATAGGCTATCTGCCGTCGATTGCACGTATAGGTTACATGGAGCCGGTCGTTCATGATGACCGCCGCAGGATACGAGTATTCGGCAGCTGCTCCGGTCACCGTGTCAAAAACCGTATCCTCAAGGGTTGCAAACGGTTGAAAGCTCCCGCCGTTGTCGGTTGATTTCCTGATTACGAGCGGGGTCCGGCTGCCCCAGTTTTCAGATACGGGATTCATGATCAGGTATAGTTCCAGACCCCGGCGGGAGATTTCGATGCCGCTGTTGTTGTTCGGCAGTCCCGAATCATAGGCTTCGCACCAGGAGAGCCCATCATCTGAGGAATCAGAGCGGAAGATGCTGCCGCAGGTCGTGCGCAAAAACAGGTGGACATGACCCGGTGCGCTTTCCCAAAGCGCAGGCTGGATGGCGCCCTTCCCTGCCAGATAGCGCGGTGCCTGCGGATCAGTCCTGTTGATTGGAACCATTGCGAGCAATCTGAATTGGATGCCGTCATCCTCTGAAATATCAATGCGCGGCAGCCACTCTTCCTCGGTTTCGATGGAATTCGGCGCAAGCATGCAGCCGTTCGACAAGATGATGGGTTTGCTGCGTACCGGCCCGCAAGCCGCATCGGGTTCCGGGAAACTGACTGCAGGCGACCAGGTGGCACCCTGGTCCAGGGAGTATTGCGTCCAACTCCGCCAGGAAGGAACGTCGATGCCGGTTTTAAATATGAGGCGAATGCCGCCGCCGGAACGGAACAGGACGGGATTCCAGTGGGCAACGGCGCCGACCTTGGCAATGCAGGCCGGATCCTGCCAGATACCGCCCAACCTGCGTGAAAGCCAGATGCCGGTGTCCGGAGACCCTTCACGGCTTCCGGCGAAATAGGCCGCTAGTACTGTTCCATCATCCAGCGGCAGGACCGTCGAAGCATGGCAGCTCCGGAAAAATGCACCATCCGGAAAGAGGGTCTGCCGCAGACCGGTATCGTTCATGCTTGACTCATTCATTTTTCTTCCCACCCGAAAGCACCGAGAACCTCGGCGAAGTAGATCGTATGCTGGCATTCAACTGGCGCTTTTCGATGTTCAGGCGTCAGAAGGAAATGAGGAGGTGAAACTTTGGAATAAATGCGGCATTCGATATTGATCGGGCACTCCAGGATAGATGGAGCTTTCACGAGTTTGCTTTCCACCGGGGTCAACCCGGATGCCTTGAACTTGTCCATGTCCCTACCGGATTTTGTCCCGCACAGGTCAACGGCTTTTCTTATTGTATCGTCCGGTACGGCGATGACAAATTCAGGCACCTGCTCAAGAAAAATCCAGGAATGCCTTTGCGGTGTCACAGCAATGCTCAGCACCGGATGCCCATGATAAAACGGACCGATCTGCCCCCATCCCAACGTGATGACATTGAAATGCGACGCTTCGTCCACGACAGTGCAAAGCACGCCTTCTCTCCGCATCCTGTTCAGAATCTCATTGGCATGCGCCCAAAAATCCAATTCAATCCGATTTTTCATGAACACCCCTTCACTGAAACAGACCTCATCGGACCATGTCAAGAAGTCCAATTCAATCCGGTTTTTCAAGCGCCCTGCAAGTCATCAGTCGATGACTTCCATGAGCTTGCCGCAGCAAAGGGGAATGGGGTCTCCTTTTTTCAGTGAAATCTGTTTGTTGCAGGTGCTGCAGTAGCAGATGCAATCCTCTTCCACGTGGATTTCGGTATATTCCTTGCCTGCATCCGCAAGCCCTTCAATGTAAAAAGTGGCTCCCTTGCTGTTTTTTCCTGGAACATATTCACCAACGGGAACCAGTTTTCTACTGGACCCCACACAATCGACCAGCAACCTCCAGATGGCTTCCATCTTTACTTTCTCCTCGGCGTTTTCCGGGTTGAATTCCACGAGATTTTTTTCAAGATCGATTTTCATTGTTCTCCTCCTGCACCGTATGGATGTCCGTCCAGCAAATGTCGAATCTTGCCTGCCTCCTATCATTCTATCACATGGCCTTTTGACCAAACATTCCGATGAAATAAAAGATTGCCGAAAAGCCGATTAAAGCTTTTCGGCAATCA
>CAZFWQ010000132.1:7599-9606 GCA_964522755.1 uncultured Oscillospiraceae bacterium
GCGGTTTCGGCACGATGACAAGCGGTTGTGTCAAACGCCTGCTACTTTTTTGGAGGATCCGGCTTCGGCACGATGACCTTGAAGTAGGCGTCTATCGCGAGTTTCATGCCGCCGCTGAGGCTGTACATGGATTGTTTCAGGCTGCCTTTGATTCCTGCCATGCTGATCTTGAATTCGATCTTGTGCGTATCCCCCAACGGAATCTTCAGTTTTATCTCCTTGTTCTTGACAGCTTCCACTACTTCATAGAATTCCTGAACAGTCTTGGCAACCTCCATCGCCGTCGCTTTCGCATCGGCCAGCACCATCTTGTAGTTGTCTCCATACTTGAGCGAGGAAGAACACATCGTCCATACAGCGACATTCGTGCCTACCCAGATGCCCTTCAGCCACTTGATGGTGTCGTCTTCGGTGGGAATCAGGGAGAGTTTGAATTCGGCCATGCCGGAATGCAGGCCCGTGTCGAATACAGAGATGGCCTGATAGGTTTCAGGGTCAATTTCCAGCCAGGCCCAGCGTTTCTGTCCGTTGAAAACAGTTGGCGCCGTTGGGGCGAGGATCAGGTTTTTGTTCTCCTTCACCGCTGCCAGCAGCAAGGCCGGGTAAATGTCCAGATCAGTCATTTCCTTGAGGATTTCATCCCGGTTGTCTTCCATGACGGGGATGGACTGGATGGACGTATCCGCAGGCGCCTGCGTCCAGAGGTCAAGGTACCCCACCTTGTTGCTGCCGGGCAGCACCTCCGCCTCCAGCGCGGACAGATAGAACCCCAAGGCGAAGTTGTAGGCCTGCTTTGCCGCATCTTCCCCCGCATGGATTTCATTCCATGGCTGCAGCAGATCGATGGTCGTCTGCATGGTATTGGCCTTGTCCAGACTCGATGTCACGATGATGCAGCGGGGTCTTGCAATCCGTCCCAGCACCAGGCCCAGGTCGTTCACCATCTGCGAGTCGAACATCGACTGACCGCTGATGAACTGGTAGATGATATTTCTTCCGTACCATTTCGCGATGGATTGCGGGTCAGGATTTGTCGAGGCATCATGAATCTGCTTCGCCACAGTGTCCAATTCCAGGGCCGCTTCCTCCGTAAGGTCAGGAAGGTTGATGGCGATTGTCTGGAAGAAATTAGAAAGCGAATCGCCTTCACCCAGTGTGCTGTAGTGAACCAATGGCCTGTCAAGCCCGCTGATGTTGCCGATCTCGATTTTTATGCCCAGAATCTGCGTTGGATTTTCCAGAACATTCTCCCCGATTTCAATTCCTTCCGGGGTGCTCAGAACGGCACTGAAGCTGTTGGGTTTCCCTCCGCTGAGCCTCGGCATGAAGCACAGGTCCAGCGCATCCATGCTGAGGGTGGCAATCGGGATTCTGCGTTCGAGCATCAGCAGTTCGCTGTAGGTTTCCCCTCCTTCAGACCCGCCGAGGCTGCTTCCGGCATCTCCCGAGGTCCCTGCAGCCGTTCCGCTCTTTTCACCGGGGATGTAGCGCACGGAAACCTTGATGTCGGCTTCCTGAGGACCGTTCGTCAAATTCCCCGGAAGACCTTCCGAGGGATAATACACAAGGCCTTCCAGACCGGATATGTCCATCATGAAAGGCAGAACGAGCATCTTTCGTTCACCTGCCGCATTCTGGTAGGCAATGCCGATCGGTATCGTCCTTACCTGGTCAGGATCTATTCCCGTCCGATCCCTCACCAGTTTTTTGCCGGCTTCCGTGAGTTCCAGGGCTCGAACCCCGGGTGAGAAGCCGAGTTTTGATAACAGCTGCCTGGTCAGTTTCGTCATGTCGCCGATCTCGCCCCAACCTTGTGAAATGACTCCCTCGGGCTGATAGCCATACGTCTGGAGATAACCCGTATTCCGGTTGATTGGGATGCAGCGGAGCGATTGGAGGAGATTAAGCGCCTGCTGTTCCGTGGTGACCTGCGCCATTTTTTTCAGGCCATAGACGGAGATGGATGGCATTGGAACACTCTCGCGCCCATCGTCCTTTTCAAGGTTT
>CAZFWQ010000133.1:0-9601 GCA_964522755.1 uncultured Oscillospiraceae bacterium
AATAGATGCTGAGAGACTGGTCATATTCGAAATTGCGGACGAGAAAGTCATTGACAGCCAGAAGCTTGTCCTTCCCCAGCATGCCTGGTCGGAAAATTTCACCTGCAACCTGGTCCACATAGGTTCGGACTGCGGCGCGTTCCTGTGATGTGTCGAAATAGTCGGGTGTAATCTCCAGAAGATAACCATCCGTTCTGTTTCCAGTCGTGGAGTATGAGAATGCCTTGGCGGATAAGGCCAGCATCAGATTATCGGTATTGTTATTGAAAAGCAGGTCTGTCACTGTGTCCGGATCCCGGCCGATATCATAAATGAAGCAGGCGGGGTAATCGACAGTATCACGGATGAAGGTTGCCATCGCGTTTTCGGCGGTCAGTGTTGTTGTGACTGAGGAACTTGCCGCTGCAAAAGAAAGTGTCGGAGAAAGCAGCACAAGTACCAGCAGGATGGGGACTATCCGCATGCGAGCCTGCCTGATGAGGTTTCCGGGATGGAGGATGGCGGGTGCTGGATTCGGCATGCTTTTTCCTTTCTTAGGATGAGAAACGCATGGAAAGACAAACCTAAGGATACACTACATTCTACCCTGTAAATGCGCTGTAATCAATCAGGATCATATCGAATGAATAGCGCATTCACAGGGCTTCCTGGTGATTCGCCGCGAAGCATGTAAAGTCTACCCTGAAAACACGCATAAAGAAACTACATAATCGCATGGAACATGGCGTATTTACGGTGGCTTCCTGGTGATTCTCCGCGAAGCATGTAAAGTCTATCAAACGGAAGGATTCGGCACAATGAGCAGGAAGTCCTGATTTACGCAGGACAATTTGCGAACTGTCCTTTGGATTTACAGTTCATGCCCATATCGTCGTCCTGTTGACGGAAACATATCCTGCATGATACGTTGAATGTGCAGAATAACTCACAAATCCTGGAGGAAAATCCGGCATGGGCTTTGAAATGGAATCAAATCTTCTTAACGGGTATATGGAAGCATTCAACATGGCGTGCACGGAACTGCGCCTGCGTGGTCCGGCCGATGTCATCCGCAATGCGGAAGCGCAATACGATGCGGCTTCGGGGACATTCACGCTGCGCTACATAGACGCACCCCATATTGTCGATTGCACGGCCGGGACAGTATCCCGCCTGACACCGGAAGGTCCGGTATCCGTCGGAACAACGGTTGGCATACTGATCCTGCATTATCTTCTTCATGCCGTGAAACGTCCTGCTTCAGGCAGGCTGATCTCTTTCCGGGAGGTTCGCGGGGTATCCGGTTATTATCCGACCTTTCATAAACGCGCCATCCTTCCGCTGCAGGGAACATTCGAAGGCCGTCCGGAAACGCTGGTAAAGGCAGGACTCGCCCTAGGCGGAGAGACTTCAGGATATGGCGATGCTTCGACGACGCTGCGCATTCTGCCCCTGGTCCCCGTGACTTATGTCGTGTGGCGCGGGGATGAAGAGATCCCGGCAAGTGCGGCCATTCTTTTTGATGAAACCGTCACATCGTATTTGCCGGGGGAGGACGTCGTGCTTGCCGCCAGCTTCGGCACCTATGCCCTGATGAAACGGGCAAAGGGATAGGCTGAAACCGGCTTGGAAGCCTGCTCAAGGGACATCGCGCTCCATGACCCAGTCCTGTTGTTCATCGTTTCCGACAAGGAAAGTTTTTGAACCTGCGACCCGGAACCCTTCGCGTTTGTAAAATGCAATCGCCCTGCAGCTCTTTTGCCATACGCCCAGCCGCATCTTCCTGAACCCGCCTTTTTCGGCCATGGCCACCGCCTTGTCCATGAGCAGCTTGCCATATCCTTTTCCCTGATTGGCAGCCAGGATGTAGATGCGCTCAAGCTCGAAGACGGTTTTTGCGGGAACAGGTTGTTCGGAAACGGGCTGCTCGGGCGCGGACTGCTCGGGCGCAGGCTGTGCAGGAACGGGCTGTTCAGGAACGGTCAGATCGGGTGCGACATTTAATACGCCGCACAAGCATGTGCCGGATGCATCGAGTCTTTTTATGCGTGTCATGATGTATCCGGCTGGCAGGGAGTCCAGTTCCAACAGCCAGAATGCTGAATCCGGGTCAGAGAGCTCATCTGTCAACTGCCTTGTTGAATAAGCCGTTACCAGGAACAGGCGCAGATCTTCCGGATCGTTGCCGTCACCGAATGCTTCTGAAAATGTCTGTCTCGAGATCCCCTGAAGCATGCCGACATCTTCAACTGTCATCATGCGGAGAGAGACACATGCCGGCATTTCATCTGCAAGACCGGTTTCTTTGTTGAAATTGTTCATGATACCTCCCGCGGGTCATTGCCCGAACAAGCCAATCACATTATACATCAGGCGACGAAAAAGTCCTTCGCATTATACATCGGGCGACGAACAACAACAGTGACGCATGCTGTCGGTGACACATGATGTAGGTATGCCTGTATAATTTATTGCTGTATAATCAAATCGGTAATCATTGAATGTCTTTTTAATGAATACCCTTGGCTTATTGCCCTCATGGATGAAGGAGAAGATATGAAAGATCATCTTGAAGAACGCTCGGAAGAACACATGAAAGAACATCTGGAAGAATCGGGATGCGGAATAGTTGCAGAACGGCTGAAAGCACTTCGGTTTGAAATGGAGAAAGAGGGTTTGGATGCCTGGCTTGTTCCAAGTGGGGATCCGCACCTCAGTGAATATGTCGCCGGCCATTGGAAGACACGTGAATGGCTGTCCGGCTTCGCCGGTTCAGCCGGAACGCTGGCTGTCACGAAGGATGAAAGCCTCCTGTGGACTGATGGGCGTTACTTTGTGCAGGCTGAAAAAGAGCTTGCCGGGACTGGTATTCAGCTGATGAAAATGGCCACTCCCGGTTTCCCGACCCTTCTTGAATGGCTGGAGAAGCATCTGGAAGAAGGGTGTGTGCTTGGGCTCGATGGCACTTTGTACTCAGCCGGTACCTTGAAGGAGTACGCAAAGAAACTGGAAACAAGGAAAATAAGTATTTCCGGCGGAATGGACCTGCCCGGGCGTATCTGGACGGACCGTCCGGCCATCCCTGCAACGCCTGTCTATGTGCATGAGGCGATATTCGCAGGATATTCCCCGACGGAAAAACTTGGACAGATTCGCGGCATGATGGCGGCAGACCGTGCGGATCAAACCCTTTTTTCAGCGCTTGACGGCATTGCGTGGCTATTCGACATCCGCGGGGCGGACGTAGCGAACAACCCGGTTAGCATTGCATATGCCCGGGTGGGGAAAGAAGATGCGGAACTCTTCATCGATTCCCGGAAACTGGACGCCGCTGTGAAAAAACACTTGTCCGACAATGGGATTGCCATTTCCCCCTATGAATCCATTCAAACAGCGTTGGCGGCATTTTCCGACGGTTCACGCATCGCCTATGACGCGAAACTGACGAATGCCTCTCTGGTTCGTTCCATTCCCTCCGGCTGCGTCCCCGTGGAAATTGACGATTACGTGGTGAAGGCCAAGGCAGTGAAGAGCTCGGTGGAGATTGAAAACCTGAAACGATGCCAGGCCCGTGACGGGGCAGCCATGGTGCGCTTCCTGATGTGGCTGGAAGAAGCCCTGCCGCCGCAGCCCGTTCATGAAGGAAATGGCGCGGCGGATGCCGGACCGGCACCCGTCACCGAACTGGATGTCGTTTCCAAACTGACAGCCTTGAGAGCGGCCCTGCCCCTGGCCATGGGAGACAGCTTCGACGCCATTGCCGCTTACGGGGCCAATGCCGCCATGATGCACTACAAGGCCTCCCCGGACAGCCATTCCATCCTTGAGCCGCATGGCCTGCTTCTTGTGGACTGTGGAGGCCAATACCTGGACGGCACGACGGATATCACGCGCACCATGGCGCTCGGGCCCATTTCCGAAGAGGAACGCACGGCCTGCACGCTTACCCTGCAATCCCATATCGGACTGGCCCAGGCTCATTTTCTGGAGGGCAGCACCGGTTCGAACCTGGACGTGCTGGCCCGCATGCCCATGTGGAAGAACGGCATGGATTACAAATGCGGCACCGGGCATGGCGTCGGCTATTTCCTGAGCGTGCACGAGGGGCCGCATGGCTTCCGCCAGACCCATTCCCCCGTGAAATTGGTTCCAGGCATGATTATCACGAACGAGCCCGGCGTTTATCGCGCGGGACGGCTGGGGGTGCGCACGGAGAACACGATGCTCGTGGTGCCTGCCTTTCAAACCGAAGACGGAACTTTTTACAAGTTCGAGACGATTTCCTGCTGCCCGATTGATGTGAAAACCCTTGATCTTGGACGACTGTCATTGCCGGAAAAGCAATGGCTTGATGAGTACCATTTATTTGTATTCAACCAGGTTTCACCTCATCTCGATGAAAATGAGCAGGAATGGCTCAGAAAGGCCACAAAGGCGATTGCATGCATGGCATGATGAACGCATGCATGGAATGATGAACGCATGATTGGAATGATGAACGCATGATTGGATAACGCTTGAAACCGCAATGAAAACCGGACAGCAAAGGCTGCATCTCCGTTCATGGACGATGCAGCCTTTGTTTTGCCACTACAGGTTCAGCTTGTCACTCCAGATTCAGCTTGTCATTCCAGATTCAGCTTTTTGCCAAGTATCACGTTCGTGATGATGAAATACCCCACCGTCATCAGCACGGAGAACAGGATGGCATACCAGAGATAGCCGTGGACGGTCGGGAGGACATCCGCCAGGTTGTCCGCGCCGCTGAAGCGCACCGTGCCGATGGGATTGAGCAGGTTACCCCCTGTGTACCGGTCTTTGATGCCGGCCATTCCCGGCAGGAGCCCCATGAATGTGAACAGGAGCTGTGAGATGGTGCTCAGGCCGAGATAGGCGCCAAGGGACGCCAGGATTTTGTGTTTGTTCGCAAGGTGGCCGACAGAGATGGATGCATATATCATGAGGACCTTCGTGATGCCGGCAATCAGCACGAGCAGCGCGAATTCGGCCGTGACAAGCCAGGCTCCGTCATACGAGTAAATCTGGCTGAAAAACTGACCGATCTGCCGGATGACTTCAGGTGTGAATAGTTGGGCGGATGCGATGATGACGACGGACCCAATCGCGACCGCGATGCTGACAAACGCCCACAGCAGGGCCAGGAGCAGCTTGCTGATGATGTGCATCCAGGGTTTCACGGGCAAAGTGAACATCAGGTAGCCTTCTTCCGAAAGAAGGTTTTTATAAAACCGTTGAATCATCATGATGGCAGTCACGACAAACATCCCGACCAGTATGGTGACATAAAGCACCATGCTGATGATGGCCGGTGTTCCCCAGCCTTTGGGGGAAATGATTGTGATGAGCCTGTTGATGGTGGCGGACAGAAGGACGACAGCAAATAAAGGCAGGAAAATACGCGCCGTGGCCTTCATTTCATATTTCAGCAGTTTGCTCAGCATCTGAAAACCTCCCTGAACAGCATGTCGACCGACTTGCCCTGTTCAACACGTATGGTCTCCACCGGTGTGGACAGAACCACTTGGCCGGCATTGATGAAGATGACATGGTCAAGTATTTTTTCAATATCGGCAATCAGGTGTGTCGAGATGACAATGGTCGCGTTTTCATTGTAATTTCGGAGGATGGTGTCGAGGATGTATTCGCGCGCAGCCGGATCGACTCCGCCGATGGGCTCATCCAGCAGGTACAGGTCCGCTTCGCGGCTCATGACCAGGATAAGCTGGACCTTTTCCCTGGTGCCCTTCGATAGGGTCTTGAGCTTGTCATCCGGGTTGATGCCAAGCCTGGCCATCATCTCGTGGGCTTTGTCCGCCTTGAAGTCCTCATAGAAATCGGCGAAAAAGGTGATGATCTGATGGACCTTCATCCATTCGATCAGGTAGGTTTTCTCCGGTAGATAGGAAACGATGCGCTTTGTTTCGAGTCCCGGTTTCTTCCCGTCAATCAGAATCTCGCCCCTCGTCGGGGAGAGCAGGTCGTTCGCAAGTTTGATGAAAGTGGTCTTGCCGCTGCCGTTCGGGCCCAGCAGGCCGACGATTTGACCCCGCTCAATCGAAAGGTTCACGCCGGAAAGAGCCAGCTTGTTCCCGAAGGCTTTGGTCAGGTCCCTGCATTCCAGTATCGCACTCATTTCTTCATCTCCTCCAGCATGCTGCTGACCAGCGACAGCGTTTCCGCATGTTCGAAGCCCAGCCTGTCCATGTTCTTCAGGAACGCGTCGATTTGTTCCTTTGCCAGTTTTCGTTTCGCCTGACTGATCATCTGAGCATCCTCCGTTATCGAACGCCCGCTTGTGCGGTGCGTCACCAGCAGACCCGCCTCTTCAAGCTGTGACAGCGCCTTTTGCATGGTGTTCGGGTTCACGGCCGCTTCCTGCGCCATGTCCCTTACTGACGGGAGCCGGCTTCCCAAAGGGTATGCCCCTGAAAGGATCCTGATTTCCATTTGTTCTATCAGCTGGGTGTAAATGGGTCTGTCTGTCTGCAAGTCCCAGGACATCTCATCCCTCCTCTCCATGACGGATCCGGTTGTCGCCTCGCATTGCCTTCCATTACAGAATTTGTATGCGGCAAAGGCCGTAGTCCGATCATGAATTTCTTATCGACGTTTATTGTATTACTGTGTTAAGCGCTTAATACAATAATACAACGACACAAGGAACATGTCAACAGGAAATAAAAATATTTTTTCATGTTTCCGGCGCACGAATTCAATGAAGACGCATGGGTATTCCCGTATGCTGTGCCATTAGAAAAAGGTACATCTTATAGGTGTATCTTGTAGAAAAGAAAAACACAAAGGGTTGTCTCCCTTGAACTGCTCGCATTTCTGTCGGGAAGCAGCCCGGCTCGGAAACAACCCTTGATGGCTTTTTCGGAAACATGTGCGGCAAATCACTTTTCCATATATTTGGACTGGTCCTCGCGCCTTATCTGCGCACGCTTTATCTTTCCCCCTATGGTTTTCGGCAATTCGTCCACAAATTCAAGGACACGCGGGTACTTGTATGGCGCGGTCAACTTCTTGACGAACTCCTGAATGTCCTTTTTCAATTCTTCAGATGGTTCATGTCCTTTGGCGAGAACTACGGTGGCCTTCACCACAATGCCGCGCAAACTGTCAGGCGAACCCGTGACGGCGCATTCCACCACGGCGGGATGCGCGATGACGGCGCTTTCCACCTCAAACGGGCTGATGCGGTAGCCGGAAGCCTTTATCACATCGTCATTGCGCCCGATGAACCAGTACAGGCCGTGTTCATCCCGATATGCGACATCGCCGGTATGGTACACGTCATCATGCCATACGCGGCGGGTTACCTCCTCATCCTGAAAGTAGCCGGTGAACAGCCCGACTGGACGGTTGGAGTCCGCATCCCGGATGACAAGTTCACCTTCCACGCCGGGTGCGCAGGTTTCACAGTTTTCATCCACGATGTCAATCCTGTACGCCGGGTTCGGCATGCCCATGGAGCCGGGCTGGATGGTCATCCACTCATTGTCATGCACGAGCACGGTAGTCTCCGATTGGCCGAACCCGTTGTAAATCTGCAGCCCGGTCTCGTGAAGGAACCTATTGAAGACATCGGCATTCAGCGGTTCTCCCGCAGTGGAGCAATGGCGGAGCGATGTCAGGTCATACTGGCTTAAATCCTGCTGCAGCAGGAACCTGTAAATGGTGGGAGGCGCGCAGAAGGTGGTCAGCCGGTAGTGGGAGATCTTGCCAAGCAGGGCGGCGGGGTCGAACCGGTCCATATCGTAGACGAATTGCACGGCTCCGCAGATCCATTGGCCGTACAGTTTTCCCCAGCCGAATTTCGCCCATCCGGAGTCGGCGAGTGTCAGGTGAAGGCCGCCGTCCTGAACCTGCTGCCAGTATCGCGCGGTTACGATATGTCCAAGCGGGTAGGTGAAGGGATGCATGGCCATTTTCGGCATGGCCGTGGTGCCTGAAGTGAAGTAGATGATCATGGGATCGTCATTCTGCGTGTCTGCCAACCCGGCAGGGCGGTCCCAGACTGATGGGGCATTTTCCATTTCCGCGTCGAAATCTACCCAGCCTTCTCTGGAGCCTCCCACCAGGACCAGGGTTTCCACTGTGGGAGAGGCTGGACCAGCCGCTTCGACATGCCGGATGATGTCTTCCTGGCCATAGGCGATGATCATTTTCACGGATGCCGCGTTGTTGCGGTATTCCAGATCCTTTTCCGTCAGCTGGTTGGTGGAGGGGATGTAAACGGCGCCGATTTTCGCGAGAGCGAACGCGACCGTGTAGAATTCATGCCGGCGGCGAAGCATCAGCATGACCCGGTCGCCTTTTTTCACGCCCAGGCGGACAAGCAGGTTGGCGGCCTTGTCGGAAAGATGCTTCATTTCCGTGAACGTGAAGCGCATGTCGCCACCATGATCGTCGCACCAGACCAGGGCGAGGCGTTCAGGCTCCAGACGCGCGTATTCATCGATGACGTCGTAGGCGAAATTGAAGTTGCCGGGTACCAGGATGCGCAGGTTTTGCGCGAAGTCCTCATATGAGGTGAAAGATGTCCGCTCCAGATACCGATCCATCAGGTTCATCGGGTTACCATCCTCTCGCTTTTACTGGCGGTGAAACAACGAAATCATCCATGTCTCGTGCATATCGCCGAACTTGGCGGGGCATGCCGGAATGCCTTGGCCAGACGTTCTCTGCCGCTGCCCGGCCATTATCCGCCACTGTCTGGCCATTGTCGATCGCTGCCTGGCCGTTATCCGGTATGCAAGATCGGCAGGCGCAACGCATCCGGCCCACGGGCATCCGGCAGGCATGATGCCTTCCCTTGATCAGGAAACAAGGATGATGGTGAGGAATTTCGCCTGTCTTTCGTCCAGGGCCAGCATGCGGTGAGGAATCATGCTGTTGAAGTAGAGCGAGTCTCCGGGAGAAAGGTCGTATGCCTGAGGCCCGATGGCAACCTGCATCCGGCCTTCCAGGCAGTAATTGAATTCCTGGCCCTTGTGGGCAACCGGGGCCGGGCTGTTGTGCGGGTCCAGCGTGACCAGGAGCGGTTCGATTTTCCGGTTTGCATATGTGTAGGCAAGACTCTGGAAACGATATTGGTCATATCTTTCAATTTCAAGACCCATCCCACTGCGGATGAAGCAGACATCGTGGAGTTTCGGGGAAACGCCGGTGAGGATCTCCGTCATGTCAACCCCATGATAATCGGCCATTTCATAGATGAGGCTTACGGGAATATCATCTTCTCCAGACTCATACCGGTGCAGGGCTTCCGGAGGGATTCCAAGCGCAGCGGCCATGGCTTCCTCCGTAGTCCCGTTGAGCAGACGCAATCCCTTGATTCGGACAGCGATGTCCTTGACGCGCTCATTCATGTTGTTGTTTCCTTTCACCAAATTTCTTGACTGGAATTACCAGGATAAAACCTTGTTGTGAAAATCCGGAATCTATTGCTTGAACTATTGATCTGCCGCACTGAAATCTGTCTTTCAGGAACAAGCCATTGCGTTTCAGCCTGCATGCGGTACCTGATGTCAGCATGCGGTACCTGATGTCAGCATGCGTTGCCTGATGTCAGCATGCGTTGCCTGATGTCAGCATG
>CAZFWQ010000134.1:0-9520 GCA_964522755.1 uncultured Oscillospiraceae bacterium
CGGACAGCAGGGTTTTGTCCACTGAAGTCGTGCCGGAACTGCCGAAGATCCTCAATGGGCTTTATGGGAATACAGCCTACAGGGAGGCTGCGCTGCGCATCAAATCCTTCGGAAAGCTCGCCGTTGACGAGAAATCCAGGCGGTTTGTCGATGATGGCAAGGTAACGGACCACTATGCCATCATCCCCACATATGTAACCCAGCAACAATCCCTATTGGAACCCGATCAGGAAAAAGTGTACAACCTCATTGTGCGGCGTTTTCTCGCCATCTTTTATCCGCCTGCCGAGTTCAACACCGTGCGTGTGGAAACCGAAGTCGGAACTGAACTGTTCGTCACGAATGCCAAGACATTGAAATCTCCGGGTTGGAGGGAAGTATACGAGATTGCGTCATCAGGCAAAGAAGACAAAGCACCCTTTTCTGCCAGCGGAACAAAGTCACTGCCTTCGCCTGGCGACTCACATGTGGTGTCATTCCCTTCAAACGAGGGGGTGGCATCCCAATCCCCAATCCACCTGCTTGTCCGAAAACAGCCTTGTGATGTAACGAGCCTCGGAACAGAGGAAAAGGAAAGCAAGCCCCCACCGCGGTTCACGGAAGGCTCCCTCATACTGACAATGGAAAAAGCCGGAAAGTATATTGAAAACGAGGAGCTGCGCAATCAGATGAAAACATCCGGCATCGGTACTGCGGCGACGCGTTCCGGCATAATAAAGAAACTGTACAGCATCCGGTACATACAGGTGCATGCAAAAAGCCAAGTGGTCACGCCGACCCGGAAAGGGGAGGGCATCGTGGAACTGGTCCGGCAATCGGCAAAGGAACTGCTGAACCCGACTCTCACGGCCAGTTGGGAGAAGGGACTGCTGATGATTCAGAACCGGGAGACAACCGAAGAGGTGTTCACCGGCAAACTGACGCAGTACATCACCAAAACCATCGACAAGGTGAAGCGCGGGCAGGAACCGACAAAACCATCGACAAGGCAATAATCGGGATGTGACTGACAAAATGAGGTTCAAACCGGGAAATCGGAGAATGGCACATGGCGGAAACAAATCGGATCGTCATCATCGGCGCAGGCATCGCAGGGGTCTCAGCGGCTGAAGCAATTCGGAATCATGATCGGGACGTGGAAATCATCCTTCTTTCCGATGAACGGGAAATTCCCTACTATCGGCTCAGCCTTGTAAAGTTCATATCCGGTGAACTAAAGCGCGGCCAGATATTTCTTCATTCTGAAAAGTGGTACAGGGATAAGGGAATCGATTTGCGAATCAACTCGGCAGTCGCTCAGGTGAACGTTGCAGAAAAGTCTGTGGAATTGCAGGACGGTACGAAACTTGCATGGAACCGTTTAATTCTGTCTGTGGGCGCATCGCCATTTATTCCCTCCATCAAGGGGAAGCAGAAATCCGGAATCATGGCCATCAGAACATTGGCGGATGCGGATGAACTGTTGAAAAGGCTGCGCGGGAAGGAAAGCTGCATCTGCATCGGTGGCGGCGTGTTGGGACTGGAAGTGGCGGAAGCAATTGCCGGACTCGGCGTGAAGGTCAGGCTGCTTGAAGTGGCTCCATGGCTGATGCCCAGGCAACTGAACCCCAAAGCAGCCGCTTTGCTGCGGAAACAGGTTGAACGTCTTGGCATTGAGGTGACCGAAGGTGCCATGATTGTGGAATTCACCGGGGCTGACGCATGCGAGGGCATCCGATTGGCCAGTGGCGAAATAGTGGCTTCAGACCTCGTCATCGTGACAGCCGGCATCAAAGCGGAGACAAAACTCGCCCTGGATGCGGGAATCGCCGTCAACAAGGGGATTATTGCGAATGACCGAATGGCTTCCTCCATAGACAGCGTCCTGACGGCCGGCGATTGCGCGGAACACCTTGGGGTTGTGCATGGTTTGTGGAATGCGGCGCTGTCACAGGGGAAAATAGCCGGTGCAAGTGCCGCCGGGATTGAATCGCTTTTCGAGGAAATCCAATATCCCGTTACACTGAAAGTAATCGGAACCGATCTTTTCAGTATTGGTGAATTCATGCCGAAAGAGGATGCATACAGGTCGTTCGAGATGGAACAGGATGGGAAATACTATCTTTTCGTGATAAGA
This sequence comes from uncultured Oscillospiraceae bacterium, assembly GCA_964522755.1. Lineage (GTDB taxonomy): Bacteria > Bacillota > Clostridia > DSM-8532 > DSM-8532 > JAEWSN01. The sequence continues at coordinate 2,117 of CAZFWQ010000134.1, forward strand.
AACGACAGGGTAACCGGCAGCATCATCCTCGGAGACCGCGCCATGGCACGCCGGGTAAAGGCGGCGGTTGACAGACAGCACGTTTTCCCAGCGATTGCGTATGACAAAGCGGAACGCTTCATGGAACATTTCACCCGAACCGCTTCTGAACCCTGATGTCCACCCCTGTGAAAGACAGCACTTCGTATTCTCCTGAAATACGGGAGCCGATGCGCTCGTTGTAGACGGAATAAAGCCGCTTCAAATCCATGTTGGATACGATGATGGTGCGGCGGATCACCGCTGATGGTGCGCTCCGTGCTTCAAGAAGCGTCAGCAGGTCCGAATAGCGTGAATCCGTGGCCGGTTCGGTGCCCAGGTCATCCAGTATCAGCAGGTTTGCGTCAAGAATGCGCCGATAGGCGTCTTCGGCACCGGGCCTGTCCTCATCGTGAAACTTGGCTGAACGGGCGGCATCGAAGAATGCGGGGGAGGACATGTACAATACCGTGTGCCCGGTGTCCAGCAGATACATGCCCGCACTTTTTGCCAGAAAGGTCTTGCCGGTTCCTGTCGTTCCGTAAAGGTAGAGAGAACGGGTTCCTTCCTCTTCAAAGTGCCCGGCGAAGTGCCTGATGCGGTCATATACCGCATTCATGTGGGCGCGTACCGGTTCTTCAGCACTATGCCTGTCTTTGTTCGCACTGTCCTGGTAATACTTGTCGGTATATCGGTTGAATCCGATTTGGGCATCACGGGCCAGGTTGGATGCCCGGTACAGGCGGTCGAGCACCAGCTGGGTCGTGCAGGTGCAAGGGGTCCTGCCGGAACCGTCCTTTGAATCGACGTACCCCGTATCACGGCATATGCCGCATGTCCACCAGGGGTCAAGCCAGTTCTCCGGAAAGCCCGCCTCTGCAAGGAAAGCATTGCGGCGGATTTTGAGTTTGCCCAGCTGCTCATCGAGTTCCGCCGGACCTTCCGAACCCTCGTGGAGAATACTGCGGGCATTCCTGACGCCCAGCGCGCCGATTTCCGCGTCCAGCTCCAATAGGGAGGGGTTCTTCGCGAATGCCTCCGAACGGCGGCGCTCCTGCGCCAGGACAGCCTTGTCACGGCGCTTTTCGTACAAAAGGACAATATCCCTTCCCAGTCCCGCCATGGTCATCCCCCGTCTTCCGATTCCGCCTTGCCGCCTTTGAGGCTCGCATTGGCAATCCGTTCGAAGAAATCGTCATCGTATATGCGCTGCTCGAAATTATCGCGTTTTGGAACAGCGGTAACGGAATTGCCATTTGTTCCTGCCGCCGCCTTTGCCTTTTTCGGTTTCACATCCAGTGCCTGAATGTCTTCAATTGTTTTATACCCGGCGTCGAACCATCTTTTCAGGATGCCGTTGAGGTAGTCGAAATTCGCGTTTGGACGGCTGGTAGTCTTTCCGATGGCCAGCTCTATGATATCGAGACCGAAATGATATTCGTTCAGCCATACCTTGATGTAGCGTTCTTCCGGTTCGGTAAGCGGAGAGTAGGTTCGGCCCAGGAACCTGGCTATCTTCTTCTTGGCGGCCATCAGCTGGTCGCGTTCCTCCATGTGCCGTTCCAGGTCCCAATTGGTGCGCACCCCGTCCTGATGCCAGCTTTCCGCCACGGTACGCACATAGCTCAGGTGCAGCTTTTTCATGTCATGGCAGTACTTCACAAGCGAGACCATGACATCGTCATCGAACTTGAAATCATTGAACCAGTGGTCGATGGCCGTGTACCATGACGGAGACATAAGCCCCTGGAAGAACATGCGGTTGATGCCGTCAATGGACTGGTTCCGGCGGATATTGGCCGCACTGTTCGCAAGCGCGTCCTCCGGAAGGGAAGCCGTTCGTTTTCGATACAAGCGGTTTATTTCCTGTTCCTTCAGGTCCACAAGTGAAAAACCCGCACGGGTTCTATACAGAAGGCCGTCCTTCTCAAGCCGCACAAAACAGGCGTTCACGGTATCGGCGTCCATTTCCAGACGTGAGGCCAGTTCATCCGTTTCAAGATTTTTCTTGTACTTTGCCAGAAAAGTGCAATAAAGATAAAGCTTCACCGCGTCGGGCGGAAGCGCTGGAAGGCTGTCACTCAGAAAGAGATCGGGAACGAGCGTATCCGACAGCAGTACGCCCTTCATGTCTTCAAAATGCATGCATGCTCCTTCGGGTCTGAACGCGTATCGGACATCCATCCTGAAACAGGTGGTCCGCAGCCCGGCACCGTGAGCATCATTATACCATATGGACACCGGAATTCAGCAGGAAGCCATATGGGTTCCGAAGGTTTTCCGAAGGTTTTTCTTGACAGCACCAATGGGCGGGAATAGGATTTACAATCATGATTGGTGAACAGATAAGGTTGGGCCGTTGCCGCCAATGTGGTGGTGCGCTGTCCCCGCATTGCTCGGACAGACAACGGAGGGCAGGCTTGTGAATCATATGGGAGGCGCATATGGAAGCACATGAACAGTATAGTTTTTTCGCATTTCTTTCACGCATGAGGCAGATAACGCGCTGGGGGCTCATGCGCAACACCGTTCCTGAAAACGTGCAGGAACACAGCCACCAGGTTGCGATGCTGGCGCATGCGCTTGCGGTCATCCGAAACCGGCTGTTTGGCGGAAGTCTGAATGCGGATCGCATCGCTCTTCTGGCAATCTATCACGATGCGACGGAAACCCTTACAGGCGATCTGCCGACGCCCATCAAGTACTTCAGCCCTCAGATAAGCACGGCCTATCACGATCTGGAGCAGGTCGCCCGGGACCGGATCCTCGCCATGCTGCCGGGTGCGCTTCAGGATGAATACCGGGAGATTCTGGGCGCCCATGCAAACGGGGAAGAAGCCGCCATTCTAAAGGCGGCCGACAGGCTGGCAGCCTGGCTTAAATGCGTCGAGGAAGAAAAAAACGGCAGCCGGGAATTCCTGAAGGCAGGAGCTGCGATACACATCCGCCTGCTGGAGATGTGCGGAGAGGGTGGAAAGGATATGCCGGAAGTCCACTATTTTCTCGACCATTTTGCCGACAGCTTCGGAAAGGCACTTGATGAACTCAACTGAGTCCGGATGCTGATGAAAATGGCCAATGCGTGTGCTATGCGAATGTGACGCGTATGAGGGAAGCAAAGCCGATGCCGATGTGGATTCCGGATGTGCCGATCACAGATTTTGGGCATATGAATAGGCGGCCGGTATCTAACTGATTAACCGGACCGCCTAACCTGCCTGATTGGAATCATATCCCTGGCAGGATTTTAATTGTATATGCATTATTTGGTTGTGCTCCTTGTCGCGACGGAAATTTGAAAGCTTCCAACTGTTGTTCCCATGTCGTCATTTTTGGTGGAATCATCTCCCTTACTCATTTTTCACCACCATCCGACTGCCTTCGAACCGTTCCTCCTCCCGAATGACCGGGACTTGTCCATGCTGTTGGTTCAGCACTCCGCGATTCGATTCCGTTCGGTGTGGCGTGGAATCCCGCCGCTTTTGGCGAAAGGATCCTAGGCAGGGATTGAGTCCTTTGTCCTTCTCCTGCGCCGACATCCGGTGCGCTGCCGTTTGTACCGCTTTTGAGAGAGGATGCAGGAGGGATTTCCATATATGGCAATTCGGTACGGGATCCGGAACCCCGGAATCAGGGTTGAGCCAAGCAATGACTGTGTTCGTCAAGAAGGTCTGAGATCAGGAATGTTCCGGCCGGATAAAGGGTAGGTTCGAACATGAACGGATTGAAAAGAGTAAGGTAAGAACAAATCGGGTTTGTTGCAGGTTCAGTCCGGGCTGATATGGATTGATTCGGTTCAGTCAGGGTTGATTCGGTTCAGTCAGGGTTGATTCGGTTCAGTCAGGGTTGATTCGGGTTGGAATCGGATGTAGCCAGGGTTGTTTCGGGTTTGGTCGGATTTGGATGGGATGAATTCGGTTTTGGTCAGGTTGGACAAGGTTGGTCTGGTTTGTGTCATGACAGTTCCGGTATCTGGGCAAACAAGCGCGCTTCCGGTCCTCGTACGCAGGCCGGCAATCTTCCGTTCCGGGTTATCAGACTGACACTTCATGCTGACGGATGGGATCAATCCGATTTGTCTGGCAAATCTGACAACTCCGGTTGGGAACAACTGTTACAAAAACCGATTCGGTGATTGTCCTGAATCTGGGGGTTTCCTTCAGTTTCCGGTGGAATCATCCCCTTTGATGCAGCAGTATTGTGGAATGAATTGTGATGATTTTTCCGAACCGTCCACTCTTGCGTTTCATCTGTCTAACCCGTATATACCATCGTGCATTAAAAAATAAACAGGAATTATTGTGAAAAACGATGCGATAACGGGAGTATGAAATGGGAAAACGATGAAAGCCACTGCCTGTAATGATATAATGAGGGCTTGGATGAACATGTAAACATTTCGATATGAACGATTGACGACGTGAAAGGAATAATCATGAAAGCGGTCATCACAGTGCTCGGAAGTGACAGAATAGGCATCATCGCTGCAGTTACAGCTGCTTTGGCAGAAGCCGGAGCCAACATCCTCGACATCTCGCAGACCATCATGCAGGATATTTTCACCATGATCATGATGGTTGATCTTTCCGGAATGAGCATGGACATCGGTTCCCTGCAGGACAAGCTGGCGGTCGTGGGAACGAGGCTCGGGGTGGAGATTCGCGTGCAGCGCGACGACATCTTCCGCAGCATGCACCGGATATAGGGTCCGTGCATCCATATCAAACGGACACCAGCATGACAGCGCGACCTTGCGTGCGGTTCTGGACATCCACTCACCGGGAGGATTTGCATGATCAACCGATATGAAATATTCGAGACCATCCGGATGATAGAATGGGAAAACCTTGACATCCGGACCATTACGATGGGCATTTCGCTGCGGGACTGTTCGGCGGAAACTTCCGCCGTATCCAGGAGACGCATCTATGACAAGATTGCAAGATATGCCGAACACCTTGTGAGGACCGGGGAGGCGATTGAGCGCGAGTTCGGCATTCCCATCATCAACAAGCGCATTTCAGTCACACCCATTGCCCTTGTGGCCGAGAGCAGCGACGAAACGAATTATGCCAATTTCGCACGCACGCTTGATGAAGCGGCGAAAACGGTCGGCGTGAATTTCATTGGAGGCTTCTCCGCGCTGGTGCACAAGGGATACACACTGGGAGATCACAGGCTTGTGCAGGCCATTCCGGAAGCACTCGCAGAGACGGAACGGGTGTGCTCGTCCGTGAATGTGGCTACCACAAAAGCCGGAATCAACATGGATGCCGTGGCGGAAATGGGGCGCATCATCAAGGAAACGGCATATCGCACCAAGGATCGCGGCGGATTGGGCTGCGCGAAGCTCGTTGTGTTTTCGAATGTCCCGGAAGACAACCCGTTCATGGCCGGTGCGTTTCATGGCATCGGCGAGCCGGAATGCGTCATCAATGTCGGGGTATCCGGGCCGGGCGTAGTCGCCGCGGCTGTCAGAAACCTGGGAAAGGCTGATTTCAGCGCCATAGCTGATGAAATCAAAAAAACCGCGTTCAAAATCACCCGCATGGGTCAGCTGGTTGCGCAGGAGGCATCCATGCGTCTTTCTGTCCCGTTTGGCATCGTTGACCTTTCATTGGCTCCCACCCCCGCGGTGGGAGACAGCGTGGCCCGCATCCTGGAGGCGATGGGGATAGAGAAATGCGGCGGACCCGGGACGACAGCCGCTTTGGCGCTGCTTAACGATGCGGTGAAAAAGGGCGGCGTCATGGCGTCTTCCCATGTCGGAGGTTTGTCCGGCGCATTCATACCGGTCAGCGAAGATGCCGGCATGATAGAGGCTGTCCTTTGCGGAGCCCTGACGCTTGAAAAACTTGAGGCCATGACTTGTGTCTGCTCGGTGGGACTGGACATGGTAACGGTTCCGGGGGACACCTCGGCGGCAACGATTTCCGCCATCATCGCAGACGAAGTATCCATTGGCGTGGTGAACAACAAGACTACGGCAGTCCGAATCATACCTGCCCCCGGCCGCGTTGTGGGGGAAATCGTGGAATTCGGCGGATTGCTGGGTTCCGGTCCCGTCATGAGGGTCAGCCCGTGGTCTGCGGAAGACTTCATTGCCCGCGGTGGAAGGATTCCCGCTCCATTGCAGAGCCTGCGGAACTAGGTCTGCGGAATTAGGTCTGCGAAATCAGGCCTGCGGTGGGACTGAGTAATTGTGCCTGCGGCAAGCGCACTTGTCTTGCTGTAGTGCCTGTTTTGCAGCCGGACTTGTTTCATGGGAACTGGAAGTGGTAAAATGAACCGTAAGCTCCCCAAGGGTTAAGCTTGTTCGATATGCGAAGATCAGGATCTGGACGCGACACTTCATGAATCGAATAAGTTCGGTTTTTTATCAAGTGAAAGCAGGAAATCATGATCGGAGGCGACCGTATGACCATAGATGTCCGCGACGTTGGCGGCATTCACGTTGTTCTGCTGGAGGGACAGGTCCGCATATCATCGCAGAATGACTTCAAGGATTACCTTGACAGGCTTTCCGTGGATTTCGGCGCACAGACGGTCCTGCTCAACATGGCTGGCGTAAGCTACCTGAACAGCGCCGGCATAGGCATCATCGTCGACTCGTTCAAGAAATTCAGGGAAAAAAACGGACGGCTGACAATGTGCAGCTTGTCACAGGATATTTTCCGCCTGTTCGAAGTGACCAGGCTCAACCGTTTCATTGATATTTTCGAAAATGAAACCATAGCCGTAGAAAAGCTTAAAGCCTGAATGTGAACGACTATCGCGAGGTGCCGGCAGGCACCCTTTCATTTTTACGGAAAACCGGGGAGGCAACTGCATGCCGATGCCCATCAAATCTTTTCAGGTAGGTGACCGCGTCGAGATGAAGAAGGACCATCCCTGCGGCTGCCGTATCTGGAAAGTGCTGCGTACGGGGGCGGATATCAGGATGGAGTGCGAGGGTTGCCGGCACCAGGTGATGCTGTCGCGCGTAAAGTTCGAGAAAGGCATGAAAAAAGTAATCGAACCATAACCGCAACAATTCATGAATTCGGTACAATCATGAATTCGGTCATAAATTCGGCACATCATAAATTCGGCAGAGTTTACAAAAGCATCATGAATGATTATAATGCAATGGTGACGTTTATTTGGGACCATAGCTCAGTTGGGAGAGCGCCTGCTTCGCATGTAGGAGGTCGAGGGTTCGAATCCCTTTGGTTCCACCAAATCTATAACCATCTATTGATAGAAAGTATTTTATCGGCAGGTGGTTTTATTTTGCCCTGAATGCGCTTGAAACAAGAGGATCCCGGTGTCACAACGAAGTGCTCGGAGAATTTCTATCTTTTTTGGGCTATCCGAGATTACAAGTACTTATGGTATTCCTCTGGA
>CAZFWQ010000135.1:0-9509 GCA_964522755.1 uncultured Oscillospiraceae bacterium
CGGAAAAAGCTATGGAGCCGCGACAAGGCAGGACAGGTGATGGCAGGCCTCATGCCGTTCGTCGATCTGCTGATAGACAATGAGGCAGATGCAGCCGATGTCTTCGGCATTCACGCGGAGGGAACCAGCATCACGGATGGAAGGATCTCGGAAGAAGGATACCGTTCCGTGGCAAAGCAGCTGGTGGAGCGATTTGGTGTCAGGCATGCCGCCATCACGCTGCGCGAAAGCCTTTCCGCCTCCGACAACGGCTGGTCCGGCCTTTTGTATGATGGAAACAATTTCCATACATCCAGGCATTATGACATCCGCCTGGTGGACCGCGTTGGTGGCGGAGATGCTTTCGGCGCAGGCCTCATATACGGGTTTCTCAACAAACTCGGCATCGGGGAATCGCTTGAGTTCGCAGTAGCCGCATCCGCACTGAAGCAGACAGTGGAGGGCGACTTCAACATGGTCAGCGTCAGGGAAGTGGAACTTCTGGCTGGCGGCAATGCTTCCGGAAGGGTGCAGCGATGATGCCTGCGGAACAGGTCTGAATGGGACTCCAGGTGGAACAGTCTTGAATGGGACTCCAGATGGAACAGGCCATAATGACTCCAGATGGAACAGGTCTGAATGGGACTCCGGCAGAACAGATTCATTGCACGAAAGGTGGAAAACAATCATGAAGTCTTTGAAAATCAAAAGTCTCGAGCTGTTCAAGGTTCCGCCCCGCTGCTGTTCCTCAAGATGACCACCGAAGAAGGCCTTGTCGGCTGGGGTGAACCGGTTGTGGAGGGACGGGCCGATACGGTGTCCGCAGCTGTGACGGAAATGCAGGACTACGTGATTGGCCGCAGCGCCGGCGATATTGAAGACATGTTCCAGATACTCTACCGGGGTGGATTCTATCGGGGTGGCCCCGTTTTGACATCGGCCATCTCCGGCATCGAGCAGGCCATGTGGGACATCAAGGGGAAGGCCCTCGGTGTGCCGGTTTATGAACTGCTCGGAGGCGCGTGCAGGGAAAAAGTGAAAGTCTATTGCTGGACGGGCGGAGATCGGCCGGATGACGTGGCCAGGGGCGCACAGGAAAAGTATGACCAGGGGTACCGTGCCATCAAGATGAACGCCACTCCTGAAATCGCATGGATAGACAGTTTCAAAGTTGTCGACGAGGTTCTTTCCCGTGTCGCGGCCATCCGCGACCTGCTGGGCATGGACCTTGACATTGCCCTGGATTTTCACGGCAGGGTGCATAAGGCAATGGCACGCGTGTTGATGAAGGAACTTGAACCGTTCAAGCTCATGTTCATAGAGGAGCCTGTACTGTGCGAGAATGAAGAGGCTTTTGCGGAGCTGCGCCGGCACACTTCCACGCCAATCGCCACGGGAGAGCGCAATTTCACGCGCTGGGGATTCAAAAACATCATCACCGGTGGCGGCGTGGACATCATACAACCGGACGCATCACACGCCGGCGGAATTCTCGAATTACGTAAAATAGCCGCAATGGCCGAGGCCTGGGACATCGCAGTGGCTCCGCACTGCCCATTGGGTCCCATCGCCCTCGCTTCCTGCCTGCAGCTTGACTTCTGCACCCCCAACGCCTTCATCCAGGAACAGAGCCTTGGCATCCATTACAACCAGGGTTCCGACCTGCTGGACTATTTGACGGACAGGAACGTATTCGCCTACAAGGACGGCCATGTGGGCAAACTCATGGCACCCGGCCTCGGCATAGAGATCAACGAAGCGAAAGTGCGGGAAATGGCCAAAATAGGTCACAACTGGAAGAATCCGGTCTGGCGAACCCACGATGGCGTTGTGGCGGAGTGGTGACCGGCATGACTGCGCACCAATGGCGTTTGGGCGGCAGCGCTTCCATGAAACCTTCCGATGTGACTTCAGTTCTTTTTCCAGACTGTCACGCAGTTTCGGCCTGCTTTTTTTGAAAGGTACATGGCCTCGTCCGCGCGAGCCAGCAATGCATCCAGCGTCGGGCCGTTATTCCCTGCCGTTTCCTCTATCCCGATGCTTGCCGTGATGGCGATGCCGTCGAATTCGTTTTTCAGCGCCTCAATCTCCCGGCACAGACGCTCCGCAACCATCACGGCAACCTGCAAAGGGGTTTCCGGCATTGCCAGGACAAATTCCTCCCCGCCGAAACGGGAAAAGATGTCCTGAGACCGCACCATTCTTTTGCACGTGGCCGTCACTTTCTGCAGCGCCTGGTCTCCGATGACATGGCCATGCATGTCGTTGATCTGCTTGAAATGATCCAGATCGATCATCAGGACGGAGAGCGGCTTTGCGGACCGAAGCATCTGATTGTAATAAATGCTCGCCATCTCATAAAAGTACCTTCTATTGTAAGCGCCGGTCAGTGGGTCGCATATCGCAAGTTCATTCAGCTGCTTCTCGGCATTCTTCTGCGCGGTGATGTCATAAATCAACAGCAGCGTCCCGATGGCTTCCCCTGAATTGCCCTCAAGACTGGAAATCGTCATGCGATAGAATCGCGGTACGTCTCCTCTGGTAATCAGCTGCGTTTCCTCCTTTTTCCCTTCCCAGGCCCGAAGCGCTTCCGATGACCAGTCCGAAAGAATTTCATCTGTCGCACGCCCGTTCATCTGCAGTTCTGATTTTCCGAAGACAGCCCGGGCAGCTTCATTGCTGAAGATGATCAATCCATCCACATCAGTGACAAGCACTCCGTCCAGCATGTTCCTGATAATCACATCCGATGCCACCGGAAGCAGGTAGAATGCCTCGAAACCCAGCGTGGCCCAACCGAACAGAATCACCGTTAACACCATGCTGAGACCGGGTTCGTCAACAAGGGGAAGCGGATTCCATCCGAAAACATCCGAGGTAATGCTGACCAGAATCGGAACGAGGATTCCCGTCATGAGAAGCACTGTCTGCCTCCTCAGCAGTCCTTTTGAACGCAGGAATGCCCGAAATAGAAAAATGAAGCTTGCGGTGGCCAGCAGATAGGTATAGGCCAGTTGAATGCCATAAAGGCGCCCCATGACCTGGATGACATATCCATCGATTTGTGCGGAGGTCCACATTTGGTGGTGAAGATGGTTTGTCGCGGATAATGCGGCAACTGCCAGAACAACCGCAGTCGTAGCATACAGGACAACCCTGGGAATCCGCTTCATGCGAAAGCTGAATTGCATGGAGAAGAAAAACAGCCCGAGAAGGGTATTCAACATGGCAAACGGGGTCAGCCTCCACAGGATTTCCTTGATGAAAAGGCCGGAAGCAAGTAAATCCGCAGTGAGAAGAATCATCCAAAAAGACGCGCATATGGCCATCATGGAAAAGGATGCGGCCCGCGCTACCTTTCGGCGGGATTGAAAGGTGAACACTGATATGGCTGCGCAGACCACCGTGGCAAAGATCATCAGAATCACATATGGAAGTCGGTCCGGGCTAATCATATTGCCTCCCGCTAATAGAACAGATATGATTCCGTCCCTTATATTCTAATAAAAATGGCCTGATAAATCCAGAAATGATCTGCAGGGAGAAAATCCCATGCCTGGTTCTCATCCCCTTTTCACGAAAACAAAGACCCACCTGACGGTAGGGTCTTTGTTTTGGCGGAGAAGGAGGGATTCGAACCCTCGCGCCGTTTTCACGACCTGCGCCCTTAGCAGAGGCGTCTCTTCGACCAGCTTGAGTACTTCTCCGCGTCGAAATGATGGGGTCTATTCAGTTGAAAATGGCGGAGAGACTGGGATTCGAACCCAGGGTGGACTTGCATCCACGCCGGTTTTCAAGACCGGTGACATAAACCGCTCGACCATCTCTCCTCATCAGCCTGATTAGTATATCACGGTAAAAATCAAGCTGTCAACAAAACGGGGATGCTGCTGCGCATTTCAGGCCTGTTTCAGTATGCCGCAGGCATCGCCTATGCATGCTGTCCCGATGCGACAAGATTCTTTTCAAGCATGCGGCGGGCGCGCATCAGGCGGTTCTTGACAATCGAGAGGGGTTTGTCCATGCGCTCGGACATGGCCTGGTAACTGAGCTCCTCATTGTGATAGAGCCGGACAACTTCCTTGTAGCTTTCCGGCAGGGCATCGACTGCTGTTTTCAATTCCGCCCGTTCCTCTTCCTCCAGCCAAATTTCCTCCGGGGTGTGTCCGTCGGTCGCAAGATACTCACAGGACTCAAAATCGACGATTGTCACATGTCCGTTCTTGCGGATGACATCAAGACAGTAGTTTCGTGTTATCCCGGAAAGCCATGTTGAAAATCGGTATTCGGGGTTGTACCTGTCAAGTGCGCGATAACTCCGGAAAAATACCTCCTGGGCCGCGTCATCCACCTCGTCGGGATTCCTCAGGTAACCATTCGCAATATGGCATACCAGTCTTTGATACTGTTCAACCAGTTCGGCAAACGATTCGCGGTCACCGTCGAGGACGCGCCGGATGATGATTTCATCCCGCAGCTGCCTTTCATTGTTTTTCCCTGTTTCCGTCTGTTTCCGCTCCATCATGGTTGCCATCATCGCATCGACACATCCTTTCAAACGGAATTCCACATACTTTGCCACGATCCAAAACCATGGAATGTTATGGAATCCTGTATTCATGATACAGAAAAAGACTGCCCGGCAAATCATTCTGCCGGACAGTCTTTTCATAGCTGACGGATGGGTCTTTCCCCTGGCCGATCGGACAGGATCACCCTTGGATCATCCTTGGATCAGCTTATGGGTCAGTGCAATGGAAACAGCTTCCGTGCGTGACTCCACCCCCAGTTTCGACAGGATGGCGCTGACGTGGAACTTGACCGTGGATAAGCTTATGACAAGGGTTCGGGCGATTTCCGGGTTGCTGTCGCCCCCCGCCATGAGGCGGAGGACATCCATTTCCCGATTCGTGAGGTCTGGCCTGTCCGAAGAAGGATGGATGGAGGCGTTGATGAGTGCCTGAGTCGCTTCATGAGACAGGGTGGGCTTTCCAGCCATTGCCGCATGAATGGCCTCGGCCAGTTCGTCTGCCGTCACATCCTTGAGCAGGTAGCCGATTGCGCCGGCTTTCAGGGCTTCCTCGACAAGCGCTTCCTCCCGGAAGCTGGTCAACACGACCACCTGGACATTCGGATAAAGCCTGCGGATTTCCCGCGTCGCCTCTGCGCCGTTCATTTCAGGCATCATCAGATCCATGAGTATGACATCGGGCTTGCAGCCGGGGCATAGGGACAAGGCTTCCTTCCCGTTTGCAGCTTCGCCCGCAAAAATGAACTCGTCAAAAACGGATAAGAAAGCCCGGAGGCCGCTTCGCACCACCTGATGGTCATCCACAAGCATGATCCGGATGCTGCCTGATTCTCTATTCCCGTCGCTTTCAATTTCGGAACAGCCACCGGTTTCAGGCTTCTGATGCTTTAGGCTGCCTTGGTTCGCCTTATGGCTGGTTCCCCGCTGTTTCATCCGTTCATGCCCTATTCCCGCCACATCCTTATTCCCCGCTTCCTGTCAGATTTGACCGCCAAAGAACCCGGATTGTCGTTCCTTTGCCGGTTACGCTGACCATCTCAAACCGGGAACCGATCGACTCCGCCCGCTCCCGCATGATTCCGACGCCAAGGTGTCCACCGGATATGGCATCCGGATTGAATCCCCTGCCGTCATCCCGTATTTCCATTTCAAGGCTTGTACAGGCTTGTCCCGCACCGTTGAAGGATTTCACGCCTGTAACATCACCGTTGAAGAATTTCACGCCCGCAGCATCCCCGCTGACGGATTTCACGCCCGTAGCATCCCCGCTGACGAATTTCACGCCCGAAGCATCTCCGCTGGCGCCGTTCGCCCTGACCATCACCTGCACATGGGTTGCCTGGGCATGCTTCGCGATGTTGCTGAGCGCTTCCTGTGCAATCCTGTAAAACCCCAGCTTCACATCAAAAGGCAAGCCTCCGCATGCAGACATCTCTGATGTGACGGTCATGCCCGACCGGGCCGATACTGCCGTGACCAGGTGTTTCAGCAGTACATCAAGTGCTGTGTCTTCCAATGCCCTTGGTCGAAGCTCCAGCAAAAGCGTCCGCATTTCCGCAAGAGCGCCTCGTGTCAGCAGCCGCACCTCCTCAAGGCGCTCCCGCCCCTGCCGGGGATTATTTTCCCAGATGCGTGGAAGCACTTCGGCTATGAGGCTCGCTGAAAACAACGTCTGGGTGACGGCATCGTGCAGTTCACGGGCCAGACGGCCCCGTTCAGCCGCAGCAGCCCGTTCGGCCTCCTGCCCGCGGAGACGGCGTTCAACCTCGTATAGGCGGGCATTCTCCATTCCTATGACGGCTGATGACGAGAGCAGGGACAGAATGCGCAGATCCTCCGCTTGAAAACCGCCTTCCGGCGGCTGTGCAGCGCATATGAGCCCCAGTGTGCCGTCCTCGGAGGCAATCGGTACGCACAGGAGATCTGCAACGGCGTAATGACGCAACAATCCTTCGTGCCTTGCCGATCCGGCTTTCCCGGTCTGAAGGCGATAAGGCCTCCGGGTTCTTCCCATGTCTGATAAGGTGGCAAGCACATAAGGCGGAACAACTTCTGTTTCCGGCAAGAGGCAGGCTGCCTGCCCGGATGCGCAGGCCAGCCTCCATGAACCTTGCTCATCCAGAAAAACCAATGCCCCGCCGGACCCCGTCAGCCGGCAAGCTTCATCGGCAATCAGCTGCAGCACGGCATCCGGTTCGACACGGCGGGTGATGGCCCGCTGCACCGCAAGCATGGTCCGGATTTCATCCGCACGCTGCCGCGCATCGCGATCCAGCCTGGCATTTTCAAACTCAATCGCAGCCTGATGGGCAAATGCGCTTCCAAAAACCTTGTCTTCCGCGTCAAAACTCCCCGGTTCATGATGGATGGCCAGGATGACCCCCACGGAACGCCCACGCAGAATCATGGGCAGGAAGAGCCAGCAGCGCGCAACAGAACCGGGTCCGTCCAAAAACTGGGAAAGCTGTTCCCGTAAAAGAACAGTCTGTGCATCTTCATTCCAAAGATCAGAAACGAGCAGTGACTGACGCAGCGCAAGGCAGGACTGAGCCGTCGGGAACCGATGGTTCACCAGGGTATGCTTGCCTGTGAAATCCCTGATGGGGCCCTTCTGCGCTACGTTCACGAGCTGGGTTCCCTCCTGCAGATAGCATAAGGAACCATCACAGGACAGTAATCCGTGCAGGCGCTCCAGAACTGCTTCCGCCAAGGTTCTGACGTCGGCGTCATGCGCGGTGAGATTGGAAACATGCAGAAGAACCGATAGCAGCCGATTGCGCTGTTCCAGACTAACCGGACCGGCCGGCAGATCCGCCTCCGCATCCGTCCACAGGGCTGTGGATAATTGCGAATCTCTGAAATGCGCTTGCAGGAATGGTTTCAAAGTTTATCCCCACCGTTTCCCCACTTTTTTTGGCTTCCCTGTGGATACTTTTCTGTTTTGTCCACAGGTTGTCATGACAGGCTTACTTCCTATCCATTATCACCAGAAAACAGGGTTATTCGAACACGTGTTTTGTGCATATTGACGAAAATATTCAGCTTTTATTCCATAGAAACAAGAGTTCCGTATTGTTCCGATAAACATGTATGGCATTGCCGACTCAAGGATTCCATATTCCATATCACATATCCCATATTCCATAGATTCCATAGGTTCCACGGATTCCACGGATTCCACAGATTCCAAAAGCCTCAGTCGAACCGCATGCTGATGTCCATGGCTTTCACGGAATGGGTGAGTGAACCGGACGAGATAAGGTCCACTCCGGTGGCGCCAATGGCCGCGACCTTTTCCAGTGTCACGTTGCCGGACGCCTCGGTTATCGCGCGGCCCGCGACAAACCGCACGGCCTCTGCCATTTCCGCGTTTGTCATATTATCGAGCATGATGATGTCCGCGCCGGCTTCCAGCGCCTCTTTCACCATTTCGTGCGATTCGGCTTCCACTTCGATGCGAATGGTATGGGGCGCCACTTCCCGTACGCGCCTCACTGCCTGGGTGATGCCCCCGGACGCCTTGATGTGGTTGTCCTTGATCAGGACCCCGTCCGACAGACAGAAGCGGTGATTGGTCCCGCCACCGGCCCGCACCGCGTATTTGTCGAGATAGCGCAATCCGGGCGCGGTTTTCCGGGTGTCCACGATCTTAGCCTTCATCCCTGCCAGTGCTTCGACAAACCGGCGTGTCAATGTGGCGATTCCGCTCATGCGCTGCAGCAGGTTGAGTGCGGTCCGCTCTCCCTTGAGAAGGGCGCGCGCGTTCCCGCCAAATGTCATCAGGACCGCGCCTTTTTTTACGAATTCGCCTTCCTCAACCAGAAGGTTGAAGCTGGCATGCGGATCGAGCAGGGTGAACGTGCGCATGAAAACCGGAAGCCCGGCCACGACGCCATCCTCTTTCGCGACAATGCGCGCGGCGCCTTCCTGGGCTTGCGGAATCGTGCCGTCGGTGGTCAAATCGCCCATCGGCATGTCTTCACGGAGGGCACGGAGTATGATGTCGTCAACAAGCATCATGTCAAGGCTAAGCAGTGCCATTCTGTTCTCCTGTCAAATCACCAGGTTCTTGTGCCAGGATTCTTCCGTGGTGGGAAAATCACTGCGGTAATGGGCTCCCCGGCTTTCCGTCCGTGCCATGGCCGCCCGCGCGACCAGTCCTGAAAGAAGCGTCACGTTGCGGAGTTCCATCTCCGCGATGCTGTTGCAGCGCATGCCCGCCTGGGCCGCAAACCGGGCGTCGATGCCGGAAATTGCCGCCTGAAGCCCGTCCGCGTCACGGATGATGCCTACTTCAAGCGTCATGAGATGCTGCAGCGCATCCATCTCCAAGGCAGGGCTCATAACGATGTCGCGCCTTGGAGACTCATATGCCGCGTGAACAGGCAAGCCCGCCAACGCGGAGATTTCTGAAAGTTTCTCGTTGATTGATCTGGCAATGCGCCGGCCAAAAACCAGCCCCTCCAGAAGGGAATTCGAAGCAAGCCGGTTGGCTCCGTGAATGCCGTTGCATGCCGCTTCGCCGACCGCGTAGAAACCTTCCAGCCCCGTGCGGCCCCATTCGTCCGTCCGGATGCCCCCCATGCTGTAATGCTGGGAAGGTGCGACGGGTATCCAGTCTTTGGATATGTCGATTCCAAAGGACAGGCACTTTGCGAAAATAGTTGGGAATCTATGTTCAAGGTATGCGCGATCTTTCATGGTGATATCCAGAAGCACGTGATCGGAACCAGTCTTCTTCATTTCCGCGAAGATGGCCCGCGATACGATATCCCGCGGGGCAAGTTCGGCAAGCTCATGGTAACCGGGCATGAACCGTTCGCCGGCCAGGTTGCGGAGGACGGCCCCTTCCCCTCGGACAGCCTCGGAGATGAGGAAGTTTTTTTCCAAGGGGTGGAACAGGGCCGTGGGGTGGAACTGGACGAACTCCAAATCCATGAGGGGAACGCCGGCCCGGTATGCCATGGCGGCACCGTCCCCGGTGGCAACCTCCGGATTT
>CAZFWQ010000136.1:0-2323 GCA_964522755.1 uncultured Oscillospiraceae bacterium
TGAATTGGCAAGCGGGACCTATTCATGGAATAGATTGCTCTCACGAAATGCGACATCAAAGAATGCGACGCAAAAGATGGCGAATCAAAGAAAGGCCGCGCAGTACCACCGGCCGGTGCCTTCTGATACAATGTAGATACTTCTGGAAGGATGAAACGGAAAAGGGAAAAACAATGGCAGCAATGATTTACAGGCTTCATCATCCCGAACATCTGCATATCCCGGACGGCGAAGGCGAATTGTTTTGCGGGTGCGAACAGGATTGGTTCGGCACGGAATGGCAGCGCCGGGCAGGATGCGGACCCTGCGTGGCATCGAACATCATGATCTACCTGCATGCCGGAGGGGTGCTGCAGCTGCCGTATGATGTCTCCGACAAGGCCGGATGCCTGCGGCTGATGGAAGACATGTGGGATCATGTGACTCCGACCAGATACGGGGTGAACACCGTTCAGCTTTTTTCGGACGGGCTGCATTCATTCGCTGGTCGTCATGGATACAGGCTCGAATGTGATGTGCTTCTTTACCCGAAAAAAAAAGAAAATCGGCCCGACTTTCAGAAAGTGGTGTCTTTTTTGGCGGAGGGCCTGGAACTGGACTGCCCGGTTGCTTTTTTGAACCTGTCCAGCGGCGATGTGGATAATCTGGATTCATGGCACTGGGTGACCATCGTGCGGATGGACGCGGACATGGAGAACAACCAAGCCATGATAGAGATTTACGATGGCATTTCATCCGCCATGATTGATTTGAAGACATGGTGCGCGACAACGTCGGAAGATGGCGGATTCGTACATTTCAGGCGCGTCGGGTGATGGGTGGAACGCTCGAAGACGGTTGCCGCGTGAATGAAACCCGCACGCCGAGATAACAGTAGCCACGTAACGAGATCGCTGCGTGATGAGATAGCTGCGTGATGAGATAGCCATTTGACGGGTTGTTTTCATTCCCCGCCGAACCGGTATCCGATTCCGTGGACCGTCAGGATGTATGTCGGATTTTTGGGGTCGGTTTCAATTTTTTGCCTGATATTCTTTATATGCGAATCCACAGTCCGATCGAATCCGTCATAATCATTCCCGAGTGCCGAGACTATCAGGGCCTCCCTGGTGAAAACCTTATTGGGATAGGTTATCAGGGTCATGAGAATCTTGTATTCGTTCGGTGTCAGGTTCACTGGTTCACCTTGTTTTTTCACTTCATGCTTCATGGGCTCCACAACCAGATCCTGATCGTTGTAATTCAGAAGGCTGGCCATGGGAAAGGATTCTGTCGCGCTTCGCCGCAGGAGCGCCTGCACCCGGGCTGCCAGCTGCCTGATGCTGAAGGGTTTCGTGACATAATCGTCCGCGCCGATTTCAAGCCCCCTCAACATGTCCGGTTCATCCACCCTGGCGGTCAGCATGATGATGGGGATTCTGGATTTCTTCCGGATCTGCCTGCAGAAATCCTCACCGGACATATCCGGCAGCATCAGATCAAGAATCATAAGGTCAAGCGGCTGCCTGTCCATGATCTTTTGCGCCTGCGCGCAGTCATGCGCTTCAAAAACAACATAGCCGAACCCCTCAAGATAGGATTTCACTACCTCGGCTATCTTTACTTCGTCATCGACTACAAGTATCTGCTGAGGTTTCACTGCCATGCTTCATCCTTCTCTTTTTACCGCTTTCCATGCTCATGGCCTTTGCATTTTCATGGCACTGCGTATCGGATTTCAATTCCATATCCGCAGAATCCTATATCCATGTTCCATGTCCAACTGTAATGCATTGGCCACCAACCTGAATGAGGAAGCGGCCTGATTTCTTTTCCGCATGGAGATACAGGATGGAAGGGCGGCCAATCTCATGGCCTTGTCCGCTTTTCAGGTTCAATTCACCACCCATTGCCGGATCATGTTCCAGAAGCCAGGCGGCCAGGCATCCGTGCGCGCTGCCTGTGGCGGGATCTTCGGGAACACCGTACTCATCGACGAAAACACGGACTGAGAGGTCGTGCCCGGCTTCCCTGCCTTCGCGGGTGAAGAGCAGCACCCCTGCGGCATGGTGACTGCGTGATATTTCATGGCCGGCTCCCGGAGCCATCTTCACCCTGCGCAGCGCATTCAGCGACCGCAACGGGATGATGATGAAAGGTAGTCCGGTGGAGACCCATTCGACTGGCATGGTTTCATCCAGTTCTGAATAATCCAGTCCGGTCCACATTGCTGCTTCATGGTGCGGGAACCTGGCTCCGAATTCGGGCTGGTTTTGAGACATCGCATATATGCCGCCGGACATGTCGGAAGTCCATTGAACGGGAATCAGGCCGGCTTTCATTT
>CAZFWQ010000136.1:2333-7568 GCA_964522755.1 uncultured Oscillospiraceae bacterium
CGCCTCGGGTGTAAAGATGCGGACGGGAAAGACATTGTCTTTCCCGTCCATATCAAGAATAAACACAGTTTCAGAAAAATTTGCTTCCCTTGCAATCTGCTGCATTTCACCATCCGATGGCATTTCTCCATGAAACACCGCCAGCTGGTTGCCTTCGTACCTATGCTGCGCGAATACATCCACAATTGCAAAATGAAGATTGCGAGGAGTGGTCATGCCGCCTCCTTTCACGTCCGGGCAGTTAAGGGAGGAAAAGCCTGCTACATGCAGGTATAGGCGCCGTCCACGATGATGTCGCTTCCGGAGGTATATCCGGAAGCGACGCAGGCCAGATAGAGCACGGCGGGAATCAGTTCTTCCGGATTTCCCATGCGGTGCATGGGTATGAGTGGCATCCAGGCGTCTTTCAGTTCCTGCGGCGTGTCGACGGACATGGGTGTTGCAATGTAGCCCGGGCTGATGCTGTTCACGCGAATGTGATATTCCGCCCATTCCACTGCCAGCGACCGCGTCATATGGATCACGGCTGCTTTGGAGGCATTGTAGGAACATTGCCACTGCGGCACGTTGACGATGGATCCGGACATGGAAGCCATGTTGATGATGCTGCCGTGGATGCCGAGGTCGATCATGATTTTTCCGGCAGCGCGGGCAACGATGAATTCACCGGTCAGGTTCACATCCAGCACTTCGCGGAACTCGGCGATGGTTCCTTCAAAAGCGGTCTGGTGCATGCAGATGCCGGCGTTGTTGAATATGACGTCGATTCTGCCGGAACGCCGCAGGATTTCTGCGAAAGCGGAATCAACGCTTTCTTCCCTGACGACATCGGTTGAAATGAAATAGGCCTTTCCGCCGCCTGCCGTGATCATGTCGACTGTTTCATCTGCATCGGTACGGTTCAGAATGACGACTTCGGCACCCGCCTTTGCCAGTCCCTGAGCTACGACTTGTCCGATGCCCCGACCCCCGCCTGTTACAACGGCCACTTTTCCCTTGAGTCCGAACAGTTCTTCCAGATACATTGAATTATCCTCCCGATTCATAATAGTTTGCATTGCGCGGTGCCGAACACCGTGTGTTCAGGTTCCCAGGCTTTCACCATTTTCCGATGTTCAGGGTTCCAGCTTGCGCCATCACCGTGTGTTCAGGTTCCCAAGCCTGCTCAATTGACGCATCTTACCTTCCATGAAGACGATACGCGTCTTTTATCTGAAGGATATCACATTTTTACATCTGCAGGAAGCAATAGGGTGCGGCAGTATGATATGCTTTGATTGGGGACATGATGGCGCGGCTTCCGGCAATGGCTTTTCAATGAATTCTCAGGAGGGGTGCGGATTGAAGTACAGGGATTATTACGAGATTCTCGGCTTGAAAAAAAGTGCTTCCCAGGATGAGATAAAGAAGGCATTCAGAAAGCTCGCAAAAAAACATCATCCGGACGCGAATCCGAACAACAAGAAGTCCGAGGAGATGTTCAAGGAGATCAGCGAGGCCTATGAAGTGCTCGGGAATGCCGACAAGCGGAAAAAATATGATGAAATGGCCAGTGAAGCAAAATTTCAGAACGGATATGATTTTGATCCCGCCCAAGCTTGGCACGGGAACAGGGGGTCATCTCAAAGGACAGCCTCTGAAAACGATTTCAGCGATTTTTTCAACGCATTTTTCGGCGGGGGTTCTTCCGGCATGGGAGACATGTTCGGGAGGGGATCCACAAAAATGAGGCAGTCAAGGCCATTCGCGCGCGATGGAGGGGACAGTGACGCTGAAATTGACGTCTCCTTGCAGGATGCGTTTCTAGGTATCGAAAAGACGGTTGTCATCAGGAGCGATTCTTCGGAAAAGACGATTTCCTTCAAAATACCGGCTGGTATCAGGAGCGGGGAAAAAATCAAGCTGGCCGGGCAGGGTGAACCTGGAATCGGTGGAGGTAAAAACGGCGACCTGATCATCAGGATCAACTTGCTGGAGGGCAAGAAATTCAAAATGGACGGTCTGAACCTTGAGGCAACGCTTGAACTGCTCCCAGGGGAGGCAGCCCTGGGAACGGAAGCGACCGTGGAGACAATCGACGGCAGAATCCTGATATCAACCCCCGCTGGCATTCAAACGGATGGCAGGATAAGGGTGGCGGGAAAGGGATATCGTGACATGCACGAAAAACGGGGAGATTTCTATCTCCGCGTGAAAATAGTGAATCCGAAAGTGTTGAGCAAGGAAATCAGGGAAGCGTATGCGATGATAAAAAGTCAGGGGCATTGCTGACGGCTGGGCTGCGTCTTTCCCGAACATCAGGCCGACTGATGCCGCAGTACCTTTGCAATGAAAAGGGCCAGCTGGCGGAGTACTGATTATTCGGCGTCCTCTGCGACAACAACGCCATTTTTCACGCGCAAGGCCAGTTTTCCTTCTAGAAGCCGACTCAGGTCGTCGCCAATCAGCGTCTTGCGCCAGCCTTTCAGCAACGGGTTATCCTCTTCCTCCCCGGAAGCGAGCTGTTCCAGATCTGTTTGGGAAGCGAGGAGCGACGGGGCAATTCCATGTTCCGCACCACGTATTCGCACCAGGGCCCCCATCAGTTTGACCACGCCTTCTATGTCAGCAGCTGTTTGCGGCCGACGTTCCATTTGTGGGAGGTCCGAGTCCGGCACCGCCTTGCCTTTCAAGACCGCCGCAATCAATCCTGTTCCCCGGTCGCCCAGCGAACGCAGGTCAATCCCGCGGATGTCGGCAAGGGCGTCGGAATTGTCTGGTTTTCGGCGGGCGACCTCTATCAATGATTCATCTTTCATAATCCACTGACGAGGCAGATCGCGCCGTCTCGCCTCATGTTCGCGCCATGCCGCCACAGCGCGGAGAACGGCAAGCTGGCGGCGGTTGAGGGCGGAGGCCCGTTTTATTCTCCGGAAATACTCCTCGGGAACCGATTCGTAAGCGCCCGGGGCTGAAAGGGCGGCAAAGTCGTCAGCCAGCCAGGACAGACGCCCGCCCGGCTTTAGCCGTTCGCACAGCTTCGTGTAGGCCGGCAGCAGATATATCGCGTCATCAAGGGCATATTCCACCTGTTTTGCCGTAAGGGGCCTCCGCGACCAGTCGGTATAGGATTCCGTCTTGTCGATCCGCACGCCCAGAAGGTCCTCCAACAGGCGCGCATAACCTATCTGGGAAGGGAAACCTGCCAATGTGGCGGCAATCTGCGTGTCGAACACGGGGGTGGGAGAACGGCCGCAAAGGCGCGTCAGCAGCTCCATGTCCTGATAGGCGGCGTGCATCACCTTCATGATGCGTTCATCAAGCAGGATATCGACCAGGGGGCCAAAATCCGTCATCTCAAACGGGTCGATGATGGCTGAAAAGTCACCCGCCGCGACCTGCAGGAGGCAAAGCCGCGCATAATAGGTTTTTCCCGAGAGGAATTCCGTGTCGATGGCAAGGACGCCCGTACTGCGCGCGGCGTCTGCAAGGGCCATCAGGTCGGTTGTGCTGGTATTATGCAAGTATTATGTCCTTCCCGGCATTGCAAGGCACAAATAGACAAATGCCCAAACCTGGTCAAGGCGAGGTTGATTATCCTGTCGAAGCGACAGTCTTCACTTGATTCTACACGAACGGGCAGGGCTGTCAAGTTATCATGAAACTGAAACATGGGATTCGGTTTGCCTGCTGGTTGGCAGGGTAACTAAGATATATGCATTATGTAATGTGCATGTGAATTCCCAATTTGAGGATTGACGATATTCATGTATCAGGAAGCAACGAATGCCCGATCGCAAATGGACGCTTGATCGGGCGGGAGCAAATAGCGTAACCGGCCTTGGGCCGGTTTTTTCATGTTGGCATTCACTCCAGACACCGGTTGATTTGCTTCGACAGGTAGTCGAAGTCACAGGACCCATTCTAGCAGGAGGTATTAAAATGGAACAGATGACCAGACAAACTGAAACCCGCAACACGAAACATGACAGTAATACCGCTCAACGCATTACAGGCATCATCTTCGCCGTGATCGAAGTGCTCCTTGGCTTTCGGTTGATTTTCAAGATACTGGGTGCCAATCCAGACAACGGTTTTGTACGCGTCATCTATGCGGTTACTCAGCTTTTCACCGGAATTTTCGAGGGAATTTTCTCCAGGGTTACGTCATCCGGTTTGGAACACAGGGCGATTTTGGAGCCTGCGACACTTATCGCAATGATTGTCGTCGCACTGGTCGCCTGGGGCGTAAACAAGATGATCACACCACGCACTTTCAACCGAGTGGAAAGCACCCGGACCATGGAGCATGACGATCATGCAAAATAGGCGGCGTCTTCCTGTTCCGGGCATAAAATCATCCTTTTGTGGTACGATGGTTCCATTGAATGGATTTCATGCAGGGAAGGGGATGCATCATGTCGGCAACGGATGAAAGGCAGCACCGCAGGATATTGAAGGATATCGCACACAGGGCCATGCTTGAGAGAGGGCTTGTTCCGGATTTTTCAACACAGGCTCTTGACGAACTCGACGACATCGAAGGACCGGCTGGCTGGGACAATGAGGCAGTCCGCGATCTCAGAAATCTTATCTGGTGTTCCATCGACAATGACGATTCGCAGGATTTGGACCAGCTGACCGTGGCGGAAGGCTTGCCGGACGGTTCTGTCAAAGTCATGATCTCCATTGCAGATGTCGACGCCATTGTGAAGAAGATGTCGGCACTTGATGATCATGCGCGGCAAAACACTTCCTCGGTCTACACGGCCGCGGAGATTTTTCCGATGCTGCCGGAGAGACTCTCGGAGGATCTGACATCCCTGAAAGACCGGTCGGACCGGTTGGCCATCGTCATAGAGATGGTTCTGTCGGAGGACGGATCAATCCTGTCGTCAGACATTTATCGCGGGATGGTGCGCAATCGGGCCAAACTTGCCTACGACAGCTTGGCAGAATGGCTTGAGGGGAACGGCCCCGTCCCGCCGGAGGTCAGTGGGCTTGAAGGACTCGATGAAAACATCCGGCTGCAGGATCGCATGGCAATGAAACTGAAGGCTTTCCGACATGCGAACGGTGCACTGGATCTTGACACCATTGAAGTCCGTCCGGTATTCAATGGAGAAGAACTGATGGACCTGCAAGCCAATGGAAGCAATCGGGCCAAAGACATCATTGAAGACTTCATGATTGCCGCCAACGGCATAACGGCAAGATACCTCGAATCAAAGCGGTTTCCATCACTGCGTCGCGTGG
>CAZFWQ010000136.1:7578-9423 GCA_964522755.1 uncultured Oscillospiraceae bacterium
TGGTCCGGGAGCCGAAGAGATGGGATCGGATCATCAGCCTCGCCGCGGAACATGGCGCCTCATTGCCCGGGGAGCCGGATTCAAAAGCGCTGGAGCAGTTTCTGATCTCGGAAAAAAAGGCTGATCCGCTTCGTTTTCCGGATCTGTCCCTCAGCATCGTGAAACTGCTGGGGGCAGGAGAATATGCTGTCCGGATACCGGGAAACAGGTCGGCCGGACACTTTGGCCTGGCTGTGAAGGACTACGGGCATGCGACTGCGCCAAACCGCCGGTATCCCGACCTTGTCACCCAGCGCCTGCTCAAGTCTGCGGTGACTGGCAGCGCTGTTCCTTATGGAAACGATGAATTGGATGAACTTGCCATGCACTGCACCAAAATGGAGGATGCGGTGAAAAAGGTGGAACGACAGGTTACGAAGTCCGCAGCGGCTTTGCTGCTGGAATCCAGGATCGGGGAGCAGTTCGATGCAATCGTCACCGGCGCGGCTAGCAAGGGGACATGGATCCGCCTGATGAATCCCCCGATCGAGGGAAGGCTGGAGCATGGTTTCGAAGGACTGGATGTCGGGGACAGGCTGTGCGTGCGGCTGGTCGGCACGGATGTGGAGCGCGGCTTCATTGACTTTGAGCGCGTAAGGACGTAATCATCGGCCAACTGCAGGGTGCTTTCGTGCGGAACCGGCATATTCCTTTCTGCAGGGCCAGATATTCAGTCTTATGCCGAACATGGCATTTTCCCGCCGCAAGGCCGGATATGCGGTTCATGACCACTTCCGGCGTTTGGTTCGCCGTGCCTCGTCGTGCCTCGTCATGCCTCGTCGTGCCTCGTCAAGCCTCGTCATGCCTCGCCGTGCCTCGCCGTGCCTCGTCATGCCTCGTCTGCCTCGTACCGCTCTATAATCTCGAAACACATGCGGGCATTGTGGTATGGGCACTTCCAGCCCGTTACCTTGGCGGCGTGCAGCGCATCGCGCCGACCGTTTTCATCGAGGAAGCCGAACCATTCGCCGTCCAGGCGATCGGACATGTATCGGCGGATATACATCGCCTGCTCATAGGCTGTTTTCAAAAATATGGAATCTCCACTGGATTGCCATGCGTTCAGCATGCCGACGACATTTTCCGCCTGAATCCACCAGACGCGTGATTCATCAAGAAACCTGCCGTCCTGTGTCCCTTCGTCCAGCATGCTCCCGTCGGGCATGACGGCTTTGAGGCAAGCGCCTGCCATCAAGGCCGCAATGGCTTCCGATTCCCGGACAAGGGACTTGTCACCGATGACATGGGCGCATTCGTTCGTCAGCCAGCTTCCTTCAATGTCGTGGCCGTAGCTCTCGACAAGGCTCGTATGGGTCCAGTCGTCATTCAGGTACATGTAGTAGTGGCCGGATTCCCTGTTTAGAACTTTTTTCGTCATGATATCGAAATGTCTCGCGGTATCCGCCCGCATTTTCGGCGTGTCATTTACGCGAAGCAGTGAGGTATAAGCCTCGATCAGGTGCAGGTGCGTGTTCATGGATTTGGTCGAGTGCTGCGCCATCGTGTGCAATTCATCCGCCCGTTCCATCCAGTCTGCGGAAAAGCACTCCCAATAACCATCGTTGACCTTGTCAAGCGCGACATCCTCAAGCTTTTCATACAACGCGATGGCGTCATGCAGCGCGGCTTCATGGCCGGTCGCCCGGTTGAACTCGCTCAGCGCATATATGGCAAAAGCCTGGCCGTAGACAAGTTTGAAGTCCTTCAGCGGGGTGCCGTCCGGATTCACGCTGTAATAAGCGCCCAGGTTTTTGGCATCCCAGAAGTATTTCATGAAATATCGGTAGGTGTACCAGGCATCCTGTA
>CAZFWQ010000137.1:0-9415 GCA_964522755.1 uncultured Oscillospiraceae bacterium
ACCTGGGGTGCCTGAATCTCAGGGAGGGGAGCAAAATCATAGACCTGGGTGCCGGGCCCGGATATTTCACGTATAAATTCGTCGAAATGATCGGGCCGACCGGGCATGTGTATGTTCTGGAAACCAACGAACGGCATCTGCAGTTTCAGCGGGAATTCATAGAAAAATACAAAGTGGGGAATGTCACCCTTCTGGAATATGAATCGAACGGGACTGTCTTTCATTGTCCGGAAAAGGTGGATCTGCTGTACATGTGTTCCCTGTATCACATCATATATGCTGCCGATACGGATGGGGAGCGGGATTTGCTGTTTGGATGCATCCGGGAGAGCCTGAAAGCCGACGGCCGTCTGGTGATAGTGGACAATGACCTGGTGGAAGATGCCGAATTGCCGTATCACGGGCCATATATCGCACGGGAACTGATTATCGGCCAGCTTTGGCATTACGGGTTCAGGCTGGCGGCGCAATACCAGTTCACTCCCCAGCGGTACGTCCTCGAATTCAACATGGTTTCCATGGATCAGCCGGTTGCATCGGACGCAACGAAGAGACCGGACACAACAAATACATCGGATACAACGAAAACTTCGGACACATCGGACACATCGGACATATCGGACACAACGAAGACTCCGGACACAACGAAGACTTCGAAGACTCCGTATATTTCGGATACATCCGACATCATCCGGATTTCATCCCGCTCTTCCCTGGTACGATACCGTATGATTGGCACTTCCTCCCAGGGATATACTTACTTAGGGAAAAAGGCGGCCAGAATCTTCCTGAAGGCGCTGGAGCTCAAGGATGTTCCTTCCTTGGAGGAGGCATTGCACACCTACGAAGTCTTGATCCCCACCGAGAGAATCGGAGATGAATATTCCGCTTTCGTCTGGTTTTGCCGGTATCTCCTGGAAAGCGACGACCGGCGAACACACATGCTGGATGACATTTTCACGGCCGAATATTTCGACTTCCTGGCTGGTGAAGATTTCAAAATGCTGAAAAAATACCTGCGCATCAAGTACGATCTGGCGCTGCCTGATCCTGAAGGAGTGCCATCCGACCTTCATGACAAGTATCGGATTCATGACGTGGTGCATGAATACACAGGCAGCGAGGTCAGCTTTGACAGGCTGAACGACTGGAATGAGTTCATCGTCTTCAACAACCCCAATCGGGAAAGCTGGGAGAAAACAAGTGAGATGCTTGCCTTTCTGAACATCAGGGAGGGCGAATCCATTGCGGATGTGGGCTGTGGATATGGTTTCCTTTCAATTCTCTCGCCTGGTAGGGAAATCGGGTAAGGTGCATGCCTTGGAAATTAACAGGGATGCTTTGGGTTACGTCAGTCAGATCCGTGATAAATATAAGTTGAACATCGAGACGAGTGAAAGCCGGCTCAATGACGTCGGCCTTCCTGAAAACAGTGCCGACACGCTCTTCCTGTGCTCCATGATGCACGCGGTGTATATTGCATCCATCGAGTTTGTGAAGGATGAGTTCATGGAAAGCATGAAACGGGCGTTGCGTCCGGGCGGAAGGCTGGTGGTCGTGGACAATTCCATCACGGTCCCGCCGGAAGTAGCCTACCATGGCTCGGGTATCGCGCCGGAACTGATCATCGCGCAAATGAAGTATTACGGTTTTGAATTGACGGACTCCAGAAAATACATTCCCCAAAGGTATGTCCTGGTTTTTCAAATGACCTGGAAATAGACAGGCGCGATAGAAATCCTGTGACTCGGAAATAGACGGTTGCAAAAAATCCTGTGACCCGGAAATAGACGGATGCGTGATAATCCTGACCTTCTCAGAAAGTGGGTGCTGACATGGACATATCCAGCTTGTGCCTCGGGTGCATGGAGCCCAGGACGGGTGATATCTGCAAGTGCGGATACAATGCGGAAGAAAACCCGTTTGCCCTGCCCCCGGGCAGCATCCTCAACGGGAGATACCTCCTGGGAAGGGTGCTGGGCCATGGGGGGTTCGGCATCACCTATATAGGCTTCGACATCACGCTGGAGAGCAAAGTCGCCGTCAAGGAATACGTGCCGGAAGGCCTGGCCTCAAGAATTCCGGGAATCAGCACAATTAAATCCCTGGATCAAAAAAAGGACGTCTCCTTTCAGGACGGCATCCGCAAATTTCTGGAGGAAGCCAAAACCATCGCCAGATTCAAGACGCAGCAGAATATTGTCCCTGTCAAGGATTTTTTCATGGCGAACGGCACAGCCTACCTGGTGATGGAATACATTGAAGGGGAAAGCCTTCAAGCGCATCTGCGGTCCATGGGGGGAAAAATCGGCTGGAATGAAATGATGCATGTGGTCTGGCAGTTGGTGGGCGCCCTGATGATGATTCACGAAAAGGGCTTCCTGCATCGTGACATCGCACCGGACAACATCTACATCACCGACAACAAGCATGTCTGGCTTCTTGACTTCGGTTCTGCCAGACAGAATGAGAATGAAGGCAACAAGACGATGACCGCGATCGTGAAGGCGGGTTTCGCGCCGATGGAGCAATACGGCGGTTCCGCGAAGCAAGGCCCGTGGTCTGACATCTACGCACTTGCCGCCACCATTTATTATTCAATCACTTCCGTCATGCCTCCAAATCCCTTCGACCGGATGGAACAGGATTCCCTGCAGGCTCCTTCGCAGATGGGGATTTCCATTCCGCCCCAGTCGGAAGCGGCGCTCATGAAAGCCCTTTCCCTGCGGCCTGAACAACGTTTCCCCACGGTCGGGCAATTTTGGGAACAGCTCAATGTCAGGGACGATGGAGCGGCCGCGCCCATCATGATGAATGCCCCGACGGCTGCCCAGACCCGGGCGGGTCAGGTGGGCCTGGCGGGCCAGGTGGGTCAGGCACCCACCGCCACGATGGCCAACGGCCCCAGGACCACCTTCGTCAATGTGGAACAGGAAATGCTGGCACAGACCTATTCCAGCCAGCCTCCGGTGACAACCCATTTGAATTCATCCGTGGACCAGGCATCCCTTTCAAAGTCCATGCCAGCCAAAAAAAACCTGCTGATGCCCATTGGAGCAGGTCTTGGCGTAGTCGCGATCATCTGCCTATCCATCCTGCTGGTCAACAGCAATGCCAAGCGGGCAGCCGAATCGGCCGATGCCTCGAAGGCCATCGAATCGGCCTCCGCCGTTGCAATGGCGCAGACTGACAATTCTGCCCAATCCACACAGGATTCAAGTCAATTGGAATCAACCAGTACCTCTCTTGAAGCTGGGGCGGAAACCCCGCCTCCCGAACCAACGCCACCCGGTCCTCCGCCAGATTCCTCCGGAACGGAGACCCTTCCTTCCGAACCGGTGCCACCCAGCCCTCCGGCTAAATCCCCCGGAACCGGGCCCCTTCCTTCCGAACCGACGCCACCCAGTCCTCCGGCCAAATCTCCCGGAACAGGGGTCCTTCCCTCCGAACCGACACCGCCAAAACCAACAGCACCCCCTGCTCCGACGAGTGGGACCACAACGGTGAAACCACCGGCAGATTCCGCATCCACGAAGATAGTCTATCCAAACGGTGATGTTTTTATCGGCAGCATTGTCGGCGGCAAGGCAAATGGAAAAGGCACTTACACCTTCAGTACGGGCGCAGTCTACGTTGGAGATTTTGTCAATGACGCGGCTACCGGAACGGGCACCTTGACCTACGCGGACGGGAGCTATTACACTGGCGGGTTCAAGGACAATCTGTTCAGCGGCACGGGCAAGTTCGTATACAGCAACGGCTCGGTCTACATCGGTGAAGTATTGAACGGGGCTGCCAACGGATCCGGGGAATTGCAGGCGGCAAATGGGCGGACATACACCGGTACATTCCAGGACAACTATATTGTCTATGGTACTTTGCTGTTTCCCAACGGTGAGGTTTACGAAGGTGATTTCTATCTCGGAGTCCCCAACGGGTCGGGCGCGTATTACTTCAATGACGGGATAACTTTCGATGGAACCTGGGTCAGCGGTGTTATGTCCAACGGAACTTTTTATGATGTCAATGGAAATCCATTCGTCATGACTGATTATGATACCCTGGTCAAGTACAGTCCCATCATCAGCTACTGAGGAGCCAACATAAGCTGAGGAGCCAACATAAGCTGAGGAGCCAACATAAGCTGAGGAGCCAACGTGAACTAAGGTGCCATCGGGAAATAGGTGGGAACCGGGAAACAACCAGGAACCAGGAAGCTGGCAGGATCCGGGAAGCTGGCAGGAACCTGGAAGCTGGCAGGAACCGGGAAGCTGGCAGGAACCGGGGAAAAGCCGGGAACCGGGACCAAGGATGGTATGCGTGAAGATCAAGGCAGCTGGATTTACGGACCCCGGGCAGACAAGGGAATCAAACCAGGATAGCCTGTATTGGCATGTCCTTGAACCGGATATCCGGTCCATGGGCGTGTTTGTCGTTGCGGATGGCGTGGGCGGCCTCTCCGATGGGAAGGAGGCAAGCCAGAAAGTGGTGGATGCCTTTCGGGAATGGAGTGAGACGATACTAACCGATAAGGCGGTGATGGTTGGAAAAATAGCCTCTGATATGTTTCGCGCGGATGAATTGCTGGATTGGGTGAGGAATGAATGGGTGAAACTTATTGACAAGGTCAATCTTGATATTCATTCCAGTGCCATGAAAAGGAACACACAGTCGGGTACCACCCTGGTGGCTCTTCTGGTTGCCGGCAGCCGGTACCTGGTGGTTCATGCCGGAGACAGCCGGCTGTACCGGGTTGATTTCTTCAATCTGACACCCATGACAGAGGATCATACCCTGTCTGTAAAAAGCCATAAGGCAGGACTGATGACTGATCACGAGTTCCTGCGCTTCAAGGGATCCGACCCCCTGACGATGGGCGTGGGCACCCAGGCGAAGTGCAATGCGGCATTTTCAGAAGGGAAAATCCATTCCAAAACCATGTTCTTCTTGTGTTCGGATGGTGTATACAAATACATCCCGAAAAAAAAGCTTCACCATATCCTTAGGCGCAGCCGGCCAAACGGGCTGGGTCGTACTTTGGAGACACTGCGGGAAACCATATGTCGAAGCGGGGCGGGGGACAATCTGACCGGAATCCTGGTCCGGATTGGATAAAGGGCTTGAAGGGCTGGAACAACTCATTGCACGATCCATTATCGGAATGGATGTCAGTTCTGATCATCCGCCAGAACCACCCGGTCGCGTCCCGCGCGCTTTGCCTCATACAGCGCGGCATCCGCCTTTTTTAGAACATCGCTGAATGTCGCACCATGTGTCGGGTAAACAGCTACACCGATGGATACGGTTATTTCATCAAACGTAAACTCCTCAGATTTGGCCGTCATCGCTTTCATATTGTTCCGAATTTGTTGTGCCCGCAGCATGACAACTTCCGAGGAGGTTTCCGGCAGCACCAGAATGAATTCGTCCCCGCCATAACGGCATGCGATATCTGATTTTCGGATATGCTCCAACAGCATGACGCCAACATGGAACAGCAGAACATCCCCTGCATTGTGACCATGGGTATCGTTTATTTTCTTGAAATGGTCGATATCCATCATGATAATACCAATGGGAAGCCGTTTGCGGTCACTCCTGATCATCTCCCTTTCCAGCAAGTCGTTCAGGTATCTCACATTGTACAGCCCTGTTAGGGAATCCTTGAACGCCATGTCACGGAGCTTCGCATCCGCCTCCACCAGTGCGCGGGCCTGCGCCTCCATTTGTTTCTGGTCGTTTTTGGAAATGTTGCCCTCTACTATGCTGACAGTAAAAATGACCAGGAGGAATGAATAAAAACTTGGCAGGTTTATCTGCTGAAGCAATGGGTTGGACAAGACCAAAAGAGTAATCCCGATGAATTGTGTTACTGTCAGGATGACCGTGACAAGCGATGGAAGAAAGGTTGCGCAAAGGATGATGCTGACCGTCAAGTAAGTCAGTGGTACGAAATCACCCTTCTTTACGGATGAATCAAGCAGAATGGACAACCACGGTCCGGCGAATGAACAAAACACGGTGATTCCGGCAGACCATGAATACTTTCCCATTCGATTGAGGATGAACGCGATAAGTATGCCAGCCAACAACCCTGCCAACAGAATCAGGTAAACGGTAAGTTTTGATCCATAATCCATCTCGAAGCCCAGTACGATGCCGACCACGGCAATCAGGAAAACAATCAGCGCCGCCTGAATCCAACCCAGCACATGGGCACGGCGGCGTTCCGGCCGTGATGCGTATGCTGCCGGTACTGACAGGCTCAGGAGCTTTATTTTCATTCGCAAAAGCATATGTTCATGCCCCTCGTTTCCGATCAATTATTTCCTTGCCGAGGTTGCTGTTAGCCATTGCTAATCCAGAAGATCGTCATCTGTTTTTTCCATACCGGCATTGTCACACGTACCGGCGTTGTCACTCTTGCCTGCATTGTCACATGTGCCGGTATTGTCACGCGTACCTGCATTGTCACACTACCATTATGTCTACATATCTGTCAATATGTATCACCTTGCTACAAAATCTGGGGCTGCAATTATTATTCAATGCCATATGTTTTTTCGACGAGTTGATTGAAAAACGACCAACGCAAGGTCCGGGTACGCTCATTGTTGATAACATAAAGCGAAATGGTGGTATAAGTACAGCAAAAGAAGTTCAATGGGATTACAAAAACCTGGTTAAGCGTAAAGGTGTACTGGAACGGCTGTTTCTCTGATTCAGAGATTTCATATTATTCCGTGACACTACTGTGTGAAAGGGGCTGCACCATGGATTTATCACCTGAAAAACGTGAAGAACTTCTCAGGACATTAAAAGTCCGTTTTGAGAAAAATATGACTAACCATAAAGACCTTGAATGGGCTGTGGTTCAGGTGAAACTTGAAGCGAACCCAGAAAAATCATGGTCACTTTATGAAATGGAAAGAACGGGCGGTGAGCCGGATGTTGTCGGTCATGACAAAAACACAGGCGAATACATATTTTGCGATTGTTCCGAAGAAAGTCCGAAAGGCCGCAGAAGCCTTTGCTACGATGATGAGGCGCTTGAATCAAGGAAAGAAAACAAACCTGAAAACAGTGTACTCGGTATGGCGGATGCCATGGGCGTAAAACTACTGACGGAAGATGAATACCGGGAGTTGCAGAAACTTGGAAAGCATGACGTGAAAACATCAAACTGGATTACAACGCCTGCTGAAGTCAGAAAGCTCGGAGGCGCCCTCTTTGCTGATTTTCGATACGGCAAAGTGTTCGTATATCACAATGGCGCAGAATCTTACTATGCAGCAAGAGGATTCCGCGCCATGTTGAGGGTTTAACCGGTAAGAGGATTCCGTGCATGTTGAGGGTTCGGTTTCCGAACAGAAACTGATGTGCGGTGTACCTTTCGGCACGTCTCGCATCAGTAATCAGGCGTCCAGGCCAAATTGCCACGCCACCCCGAATTTGTCCGTCAATGAGCCGAACAGCGGGGCCCAGAATGTTTGAGTCAATTCCATATCCACTTTGCCGTCAATCGTCAGCGCATTCCAATAGGATCGAAGTTTGTCTTCGTCTTTCAGGGTCAGCATCATGCTGATATTGCCGTCCATGTTCACTGTCTGCCCGAAGGAATCGGAGAACATGATTACGCTGTCAGCCACCTGCAATGCAGCATGCATCACAAGATCACCGGCTTCTTCCGGTAAGGGATTGGCAGGATCCGGGGGCATATCGCCAAGCCTCATGATTTCAGGCATTTCGACCTTGAAAGCATCCGCATAGAAAGTAATGGCCTCTCTGGCATTTCCGTTGAAATATAAATAGGGAACTATCATCTTTCTGCCTCCATTATTCTTTCAGTCTTCATTGTATATACGCTCATTTTATATTCAATCGTCTTCCGTCAAGCGAGGAAGATGATCAATATTTACCCATTGCATACAATAAAATAACATGATGTGGATCCTGTGACTATTCCTATCGGATGTGGGCTATGATAATATCAAAAATGGTGACATGTGTTGCGTGAGGAACATATGATGAATATGGGAGGAATCAATGAACATGAAAAATAACGCATCCCCCATTGACTCCACAGTTGGCCTGGAGTTCGAATTGAGCACCGATACCCGGAGTTTCGATGTTTATGAAAATGGAAATCACTCCATATGCATGAGGGGACTAGGCGGGTCACTCGAAGTGAATGGAAAATTCACTTCGCTCTCAGAAAGCGTGACATCGTCTGTAGACATGAGAACAGGCGCATCCTGCTCCATAAGCTATGGTTTCAGGAATCCCGATTTTTCCTGTCACTGGGATTTCACAATGAAAGACAATGAACTGGAAGTCATCGCCATCATCGAGAACATCGGCGATGTACCTGTCACGATAAGCAACTGGAATGTCTTGCATGCAACGGACAGTTCCGGAGGGGTAATGCATCTCGGAGAGGACCTCGGAAGCACGCGGTTTTTTCGATGGCTCTCCTGGGATATGCGCGTGGAATTGCTGTCCAGCATGATGGGAAATCATTCCTCGAATAATGTATTGCACCTGTTCAATCCCAATTCAAATCGAAGCCTGCTCTGCGGTTTTGTCACCCTGGACCGCCTGGCATGCCAGCACAGGCTTCAGTACGCGTCGGACAACGGAATATCGGATAACAAGGGAGCAATGGCGTCGGACAACGGAATAGCAGATAACAAAGGAACAACAGCATCAGACGGGATCACAGAATATAAAGCCACCTGCTCGTTTGGCGAATATGAGCTCCTTCCAGGGAGCCGGCTTGTATCCGAGACACTGAGCATCACCTTGCATTCAGACCCGTATAAGGCGCTTGAATTCTGGGCAGACAGGGTGAATCGCATTTATGAGCCCGTGTTTGCCGACCTGCCTCCGGTCGGGTGGATTGGCGGCTGGACTGATTCCTTCAACAGCAGGAATGATTGCTGGGAAAAGTTTGCACTGGACAACGCATCCGCAATCCGCAAGAAGCTTAAAGGGTTTGATGTGGGCTATATATGGACAAGCCAGTCGAATCTCAAGGACTGCATACCGGGAAATTGGCTGGAAGAAAACAAACAGCAAATTCCAAGCGGTCTTGAAGTATTCTTTCAAAAAATGCAACAGATGGATTTTCATCCAGGACTTTGGATTGCCCCGTTCTGGTTTTACTCTGAAGCCGAGGGCATGTTGGAACGATGTCAGGAATTCATCATGCGTGACAAGGACGGCAATGCCATATGCGAGGAAGAATGCTGGGGATGGCAGTATGACGACAACCTTCCATGGTATGGGATGCACAAATACTATCTTGACGGCACGCATCCAAAAGCGGTTGAGTTCATTCAAGGCATATTCGAGTATTATCACAGGATTGGCGTTCGCTATTACATGTTTGATTTCCTGGGCATCGTGGAGAACA
>CAZFWQ010000138.1:0-5090 GCA_964522755.1 uncultured Oscillospiraceae bacterium
CATCGGGGTCCTTCATGACATCGGGCTCGCGTCCCGCATGGCGGATCGGCTCCTGCTGATGCAAAACGGCATGCTGGTTGCAGACGGCAGGACGCGGGACATCCTGGATGGGGATCACTTGAACCAGGTATACGGACTGGATGTCCGGGCGTACATGAGAAACATGCTCCTGCAATGGGAGCAGCAAGGAGGCAAGAGTCATGAAGAAGGACAGCCCTTTTTATCGAAGCCCATATGAAGCATATCCGTTTCTCTCCGACGCCCCTGAAAACCTGATGTGCGATTTCGAGCTGATGACGGACCGGATGGCCAGTGAAATCGGCCTGCTTCGTGCCTTGAGAACGGAAGAGGGGATACGGGCGGACTTGTTGAAGATTTGCGAAATCGTTTATCACATGAACCCGACGCTCCGGACCAGGATGTCGGTGACGGAGGAAGAGGCCGCCTGGCTGCTGATGCGGGCAAACGCCTTGCAGGAAGTTGTTTCAGGCCGCTGCGAGAAGTTCGTTCTCACGCAGGGCGCCCAGGCGGGATGCCAGGCGCATCTTCTCCGCGTCAGGGGGAAAGAATTGGTCCGCCTGCTTTACAGGCATGCCAGCCAAGGCCATCCTGTTCCGGAACGGCTCTTGGACCTGGCCAACCTTCTCTCCGGGTATTTCTTTTTCCTGGCTCTGCGCCTGAACCAACTGGACGGGGTAGATGAAATCCCCTATGTCAGCCGAAATTATCACTGATGGAGGAACTCATGGATTTATCCAGATTCACCGGAAAATACTTCATCGCCTCATTCAGCGGCGGAAAAGACTGCACCCTCGCCATTCATCGGGCCATCACAGGCGGAATGAAGCCCCTGGGCCTCGTCACCACATGGAATACCGATATGGGGTGTTCCTGGTTTCACGGATTGCCCGATACGGTGCTGGATTCACTTTCCAAGGCATGGGGAATGCCCGTCACCCTGATTCGGACAACCGGACCGGCATATGTGGAAAGATTCGAAATGCATCTTGTGAAAGCCAGGGAACTGGGAGCCGAGGTCTGCGTGTTTGGCGATATCGACCTTGAAGCGCATCGCCAATGGTGCACGGCCCGTTGTGAGGCTGCCGGCCTGGAAGCCTGTTTTCCCCTCTGGCAGGAAAACCGCAAGGCGTTGGTCCATGAAGTGCTGGATGCGGGATACAGGGCCCTCATCACGGTTGTGGACACATCAAGGATGGACGCGTCATTTCTGGGCAAGGAACTGAACCGGCTGGAAGTGGAAGCGATCGAGGCGTGCGGAGCGGATGCATGCGGAGAAAATGGGGAATATCATACATTTGTTTTCGAGGGTCCCCTGATGTCCGGGAAGGTGTCGTTTCGAACCGGAAACGTGCTCCGTCAGGACCAATACGTCATATTGCCCGTGATTTCCGCCGAATAGAAACCGGATAAGAAACTATGCGTTGCAAACTGATGCTTTCCCATGGTATACTATGTCGGCGTAAGTACTGGGCGGTCCGCTGTCCGAAGGCCTATGACTGGCCCGGATAAGAACACCCTATGAATTGGAGGATATGACATGAACATCATTGATGTACTGGAACAGGAAGGGATGAAACAGAACCTTCCCAACCTGAAAATCGGCGACTTTGTCAAAGTCAACGTGAAGGTCGTCGAGGGAACCCGTGAAAGAATCCAGGCATTTGAAGGTACCCTGATTGCCATGAATGGCAGCAGCATCCGCAAAGCCATCACGGTCCGGCGCGTGTCGTTCGGCATCGGCGTCGAAAGAGTGTTTCCGCTTCATTCTCCCAAAGTGGACAGCATCAACATCATCCGCCGCGGCAAGGCCCGTCGCGCAAAGCTCTACTACCTGCGCGACCGCGTCGGCAAGAGCGCCCGCCTCAAGGAAGACATCGGCGTATCCAAGGATTGACAGGATATCGGAATATGGAAGCACGAAGGGCTGTCTCAAAAGAGACAGCCTTTTGCGAATGTGGCATCACCCTGGGAGGGAACCTCGGGGACGTCATTCGTCCCCCTCTTCCTGGAATACTTTTCCTGTATTATTTCCCGTATGCTTTCCCTGTACTGTTTCCTGTATTGTTTCCTGTATTATTTCCCGTATGCTTTCCCATATGCGGTCCCAGTATGCTTTCCCGTATGCCGGAACCCATTGCGGTTCAAAAGGAGTTGTGAGAATCCGTGGTGATTCAATGGTTTCCGGGTCACATGACCAAAACGCGGCGTCAGATGCAAGATACCATCAAGCTGGTCGATGTCGTCATCGAACTGCTGGACGCCCGGATTCCGTTTTCCAGCAGGAATCCCGACATTGATTGGCTCGTTGGCCAGAAACCCCGCATCGTCGCGCTCAACAAGAGTGATCTGGCTGATGAGGCAGTCAGCCGGCAATGGGAGGCCTGGTTCCGTTCGCAGGGACTGGAGGTCATCTACACCAACGCACTCAGCGGCAGCGGACTCAAGGACATATACAGGCAGCTTCGCGTCCTCACGCAGACGAAGCTTGAATCGGCCTTGCGCAGGGGCAGGCTGCAGCGGCCCATACGCACCATGGTCGTGGGCATTCCAAACGTCGGAAAATCCGCATTCATAAATAGGATAGCCGGCAGGGCCATCGCCGCGACGGGAGACAAGCCAGGCGTTACACGGGCACAGCAATGGGTCCGCATCCATCCTGAAATCCAGCTGCTTGATACGCCGGGCATCCTGTGGCCAAGGTTTGAAGATCCGGAGACCGGTCTTGTCCTTGCCTTTACGGGAGCCATAAAGGACGATATCATGGATACGACGGAATTGGCAGCCAGCCTGATGTCGCGGCTGGCCAAGCTGTATCCGGCCAGGCTGGCGGAGAGGTACAAACTGCAGGGATGCGAAGGCAAGACGGGGATGGACCTGCTGCTGGAAGCCGGCAGACGGCGCGGCTGCCTGATTGCGGGCGGCGAAGTGGACCTCCATCGGATATCGGCCGTCGTGCTCGATGAGTTCCGCGGTGCGAAACTCGGGCGCGTCAGTCTGGAAAAGCCGCCTCTGCGTCAACAGGAGGACTGAACATGGCCGGATGGACACAGAAGGCCCTTGCCGAGAAAGTGTCCGGCATGGATCCGGAAACGGCGCTTGCCTGGTTGTTGGAAATGGGGCCCGAATCAGGTGGAAAGACTGAAAAACTGGTGGAAATCCAGCTGCGCAGGATTAAGCTTCTTGAAAGGGAGCGTGCCAGGTTGTCCGGCCTACGCTCCATGGAAGAAGATTTATGGCGGGAAGGATTCCGTTTCGTCGGCGGCGTCGATGAGGCCGGCCGCGGTCCCCTTGCAGGGCCGGTCGCGGCGGCATGCGTCATCCTGCCTCGGGATGTCTGGCTGGAGAAGCTGGATGATTCGAAAAAATTGTCCGCCGAAGTACGTGACAGGCTTTACGGAGAAATTCGCCGAAAAGCCGTTGCATGGGGAGTGGGCATCTGTGATCACGTATACATCGACAGGGTGAATATCCTCAATGCCACGAAAAAAGCGATGATGCTGGCAGTGGGCGCCATGAAGATTTCGCCGGACGCGCTGGTAATAGACGCGCTCCGACTCGACATGGACCTTCGCCAGGTCTCCGTTCCCAGGGCGGATTCGCTATGCGCCGCCGTATCCGCGGCTTCCGTGATGGCGAAAGTGACGAGGGATCGCCTGATGGATGCAATGGATGCCAAATATCCCGAATACGGCTTCATACGGAACAAGGGATACGGAACGCCCGAACATTTGGATGCAATCCGCAGGCATGGGCTGACGCCGATACACAGGCGCAGTTTCACCCGCGGAATCCTGTCCGGGGAAGGGGAAAGCCATGCGGAATGAAAACACCCTGTGTGAAAACATCCCGCATGAAAACACCCCGTGTGAAAACATCCCGCATGAAGGCACGCCGCTTGAGAGCGTCCCGCATGAAAACATCCCGCATGAAATCATTCCGCCTTCGTCAAACAAAAAGACAGGCGCCTTTGGGGAAAGACTTGCAGCCCATCACCTCGAAACCCTGGGATTCATCCTGATTGCCCGAAATCTGAAAGTGGGCCGTCTTGGGGAAATCGACCTGGTTGCACGTGCGGAAGATGGCCGCACCCTGTGCTTTGTGGAAGTGAAGACACGCACGTCGGAACTATACGGAACCCCCGCAGAATCCGTCACCTTCCGTAAACGGGCACGCATTCGGAAAATGGCGCAGGCATGGCTTTCCGTCCAATCCACGCCAGGAGGTCCGGGATGCGGTTCTTCCGATATCCCTGTCCGTTTCGACGTGGTGGAAGTCATGCTGGACAGGATGAATCACAGCGCCCGGGTCCACCATATTCCAAATGCATTCTGAAGATGTGCAGCCTGGACCTTCAGCAAACCCGAAATGTGCGTGAATGGGGAGGAAAGATGGACAAGACCAGGGAAGCGGCTTTTCAGATCCTGATGAAAGGCATCGGAAAAGGCGCCTATTCGAATATCGCGCTGCAGGCGCTGGCCCGTCCGGATTTGAGCCGGACGGACCGCGCATTTGCCACGGAAACGGTTTACGGGACGATTTCACGCAAGCGCAGCCTGGAACACGTCATTGACCTCCATGCCAGCGTGCCGGTCCGGAAAATGTCGCCGCAGGTCCATGTCCTGCTTCTGATGGGCGCTTTCCAGATTCTGTACATGGACAGGGTTCCGGATTCCGCCGCCTGCAACACCACCGTGGAGTTGGCCAAGGTGCATTGCGCGAAGTCGACCGGGTTCGTGAACGCGGTGCTCCGGGCCATTGCCCGCAACCGGGACAGCCTTCCATGGCCGGATCCCGGCGAAGGATGGGTGAAGGCAATGGCAATACGCCATTCCTATCCGGACTGGATGGTCCAATCCTGGCACGATGCGTTCGGCGCCGATATGGCAGAGCAGCTGATGCTGGCCGGAAACGCGCATCCGCCCCTGACCGTGCGGGCCAACCGCCTGCGCAATACGCGGGACGAACTGATGCGGCTGCTGGAAGGGGAAAATGTGTCCTGCAGTCCGGGCGTCCTGTCGGAAGATGCCGTAGTGCTCCATTCACCGGATGGGCTGACTCGTCTTTCCGCG